>DATAAQ010000084.1:0-13971 GCA_036260055.1 Gaiellaceae bacterium
CAACACCGTGCGAGGGTTGACGCTCGACGAGCGGACGCTTCGCCCTCGGCTCGCGCGCTCCGTGGGCGGCTATTCCGGCCCGGCGCTGAAGCCGATCGCGCTCGCCGCCGTCCACGCGTGCTACCGCGCGACGCCGCTCCCGATCGTCGGCATGGGCGGCGTCGAGACCGGCCGCCACGCGCTCGAGCTCATAGCGGCGGGCGCCTCCGCGATCGCGCTCGGCACCGTGCTCTTCGCCGATCCCGCGGCCCCCGACCGCGTCCGCGTCGAGCTCGAGGCCGAGGCGGCCAGACACGGCTTCCCGAGCGGCTTTGCGGCCCGCGGAGCCGCACACCGCGACGCCTCCGGGACCTCGCTCGACACCGTTGTCACGGCTGAGAACGGAAGGCCGGACCCCGTCCGCCCCCGAACTTGATGCTCGAGGGGGCGCTGTTAGAATGGCGCGCCATGCAAGGCACCAAGGCGCAGGTCCAGGCGCCCCTCCGCTCCCTGGATCAACGGATGGAAGCCCTCCGCAGGGCCAACGAGATTCGCGTCCGGCGCGCCCAGTTGAAGAAGGATCTCAAGGCGGGGCAGGTGCAGATCGAGACGATCCTGAAGAACCCGCCCGCGTACGTCGAGACGGCGAAGGTCTTCGACATCCTCATGGCCGTCCCGAAGTTCGGCCGCGTCAAGGCCGCCCGCTTCCTCAACCAGTGCCGCATCAGCCAGTCGAAGACGGTAGGCGGGCTGTCCGACCGCCAGCGCGCCGAGCTGGTCGGACTCCTGCGCCGCTGACCCGCGCGCCGAGGCTCTTCGTCGTCACCGGGCCCTCCGGAGCGGGCAAGGGCACCCTCATCCGCGCGCTCCTCGCCCGACGGAGCGACGTCGAGCTCGCCGTGTCGGCGACCACGCGGCCGCGGCGCCCCGGGGAGATCGACGGCGTCCACTACTACTTCCTCGCCGACGCGGAGTTCGACCGGCGTCTGGCGGCCGGCGAGTTCCTCGAGTACGTCACGTTCGTCGCCCAGCGGTCCGGCACGCTCAACTCCGAGATCGAGCGCATCGCCGCGAAGGGGCACGCCTGCCTGCTCGAGCTGGAGCCGACGGGCGCGCTGACCGTGCGCGACCTCGTGCCCGGGAGCGTCACGATCTTCGTGGACGCGCCGCTCGAGGAGCTCGAGAGGCGGCTGCGCGAGCGCGCCACCGAGAGCGCGGGCGAGATCGACGAGCGCCTGGCCCTCGCGCGCGACCACCGGCGGCTCGCGGGCGAGTTCGACTACGTCGTCGAGAACGACGACGTCGAGCGCGCGGTCTCGCGGCTCGAGGCGATCCTCGAGCGCGAGCTGGCAGGTAAGCTGTCCGCACGATGATGCATCCACGGCTTGACGACCTGCTCGCGAACGTCGAAGGCTCGCGGTACGGGCTCGTGATCGCGTCCGCCAAGCGCGCCCGGCAGATCAACAACTACCACCACCAGCTCGGCGAGGGCACGTTCGACGACTTCCCGCCTCCGCTCGTCGAGTCGCGCTCGAAGAACTACCTGACGATGGCCCTCGAGGAGATCGCCGAGGGCAAGATCACCGTCAGCTACACGTAGCGCTCCAGCCGAGGCCGGCGTGGCGCGGGTTCTCCTCGGCGTGACCGGCGGCATCGCCGCCTACAAGGCATGCGAGCTCCTGCGCCTGCTCGTGCGCGACGGACACGAGGTCACTCCTCTGCTGACGCCCGACGCCGAGCGCTTCGTCACCGCGCACACGTTCGAGGCGCTCGCCCTCCGCGAGGCCCCGCGCGACGTCTACCCGCACCTCACGACCGCCGACCTCCTCGTCGTCGCCCCGCTCTCCGCCAACACGCTGGCGAAGCTCGCCCACGGCCTGGCCGACAACGTCCTCACGCAGGCGGCCCTCGCCTTCCGCGGACCCGTCCTCGTCGCGCCCGCGATGAACGTGCGGATGTGGGAGCACCCGGCGACCCGGGAGAACGTCGCACGCCTGCGCGAGCGCGGGATCGAGCTGATCGGACCCGAGGCGGGGGAGCTGGCCGAGGGCGAGCACGGGCCGGGGCGGATGAGCGAGCCCGAGGCGATCCACGCCCGCTGCCGTGACCTCCTCGGCCTGCGGGAGACGCTCCGCGGCCGCCGCGTCGTCGTGAGCGCCGGCGGCACGCGGGAGCCGCTCGACCTCGTCCGCTTCGTCGGGAACCGCTCCTCCGGGAAGACGGGCGTCGCCCTCGCGCGCGAGGCACGGCGGCGCGGCGCCGACGTCACGCTCGTCGCCGCCAATGTCTCCGTCCCGGCCCCGGAGGGGGTGGACGTCGTCTCCGCCCCGACCGCGGCCGACCTCGCGCGGGAGGTGCTCGCGCGGGCCGACGCCGACGTCGTGCTCATGGCCGCCGCGGTCGCCGACTACCGCCCGAGCGAGCCGGCCGAGGGGAAGCGGCCGAAGAGCGGTGAGCCCTGGGCGGTCGAGCTCGAGCCGACGGAGGACGTGCTCGCAGAGCTCGGCCGTCGCCGGCGGAACGGCCAGATCCTCGTCGGCTTCGCCGCTGACGCGGGCGAGGGGGGCCTCGAGCGCGCGCGGGAGAAGCTGGCCAACAAGGGCGGGAACCTTTTCGTCTACAACGACGTATCCCGGTCTGACATCGGATTCGAGTCGGACCTGAACGAGATCGTGATCGTCTCGCCGGCGGGCGAGCGTACGATCGGCAGGCGAAGCAAGGAGGAATGCGCTGTGGCTATCCTCGACGAAGTCGAGACCCTGCTGGGAGGGGGCTGATGGACGAGCAAGCCGTCGGGGCGCGGCAGGATCTGGAGGCGTCGCAGGCTGCCGAGCTGGCGGGTCGCATCATCGCCAACCTGCGCCGGGTCATCCACGCTCCCGACGAGACGCTCGAGTTCTCCGTCTTCTGCCTCCTCTCGGAGGGGCACCTGATCATCGAGGACTTCCCCGGCGTCGGCAAGACGACGCTGGCGAAGGCACTGGCCCGCTCGGTCGACTGCTCGTTCTCCCGCCTCCAGTTCACGCCCGACCTGCTGCCGTCCGACGTCACGGGCGTCAACGTCTTCAACCAGCGCTCGAACGAGTTCGAGTTCCGGCCCGGCCCCGTCTTCGCGAACCTCCTCCTCGTCGACGAGATCAACCGGGCCTCCCCGAAGACGCAGGCGGCCCTGCTCGAGTGCATGCAGGAGCGCCAGGTGACCGTCGACGGCGTGTCCTACCAGCTCGCGCCGCCCTTCATGGTGATGGCGACGCAGAACCCGATCGAGTACGAGGGGACGTACCCCCTGCCCGAGGCGGAGCTCGACCGCTTCACGATGCGGATCGCGATCGGCTACCCGCCGCTGGCCGACGAGGCGAAGATGCTGACGGAGAACGCGAGCGAGACGCCGCTCGAGCGGCTCGAGCCGGTGGCCAGCGCGCAGGAGGTGCTGGCCGCGATCGACGACGCCCGCAGGGTCTTCGTCGAGGAGAGCCTCAACCGCTACGTCGTCGCGATCCTGCGGAACACCCGCACCGACGGCCGCCTCTACCTGGGGGCGAGCCCGCGGGCGGGACTCGCGCTCCTCCGCGTCGCGAAGGCGCGCGCGCTCGTCGGCGGCCGGGACTTCGTCCAGCCCGACGACGTGAAGGCGACCGCGGCGACGGTCCTCGCGCACCGGCTCATCCTCGCCCCGGAGGCCCGCTCGGCCGGGATGGACTCGGAGGAGCTCGTGCGCGACGTCGTCGAGCGGACGCCCGTCCCGGTCTAGCCCGCCGTGCTCACGGACCGCGGCCGCTGGATCCTCGCCCTCGGCGGCGGGATCTACCTCGTCGCCTGGGCGTTCGGCTCGACGGCGCTCTACCCGATCGCGCTCGGGCTGGTGCTCGCCGTCGCCGGCGCCGCCCTCTGGGTGCGGCTCCTGAACAAGCCGATGACCCTCTACCGGAAGCTCCCGCGCGGCGACCGCGTCGACGGCGACGACGTCCCGGTCTCGCTCGAGCTCGACGTCGAGGGCCCGGCGATCTCGGGGACGCTGACGCTGCGGGAGCGCATCGCCCGCCTGGGCGAGCGCGAGACGGTGCTCGAGCGCCGCCACGGGCGCCTCCGCGGCCGCTACACCCTCCGCCGCGTGCCCCGCGGCCGCTACCCGGTCGAGGAGACGCACGTCGTCCTCGAGGACCCCTTCGGGCTCGAGCGCGTCGACGTCGAGCTGCCGGCCGGGGCCTCGCTCCTCGTGTACCCGCGGCTCGTCGACCTCGACCGACTCTTCTCGGAGGCCGGCTCCCGCACGCCCGAGGGCCGGCGCCTGCTGCTCCGGCGGCCGTCCGGCTTCGATCTCCACAGCGTGCGCGACTACGAGCAGGGCGAGTCGTTGCGACGCGTGCACTGGCCGTCGACGGCGAAGCGCGGCCAGCTCATGGTCAAGGAGCTCGAGGACTCGCCGCGCGACGAGAGCGCCGTCCTCCTCGACGCCGACGCGGCCGCCGTCGTCGGCGAGCCTCCCGACTCGAGCTTCGAGCTCGCCGTCCGCGCCGCGGGCTCGATCCTGAAGGCGCACGCGAGCAGGGGCCGCCGCGCCGCGCTCATCCTCAACGCGGCCCGGCCGGCGTACCAGCGCGTGCACACGTTCGACGGCGACTGGCACCGCGCGCTGGAGCTGCTCGCCGCGGTCGAGCCGGACGGGCGGACGCCCGTCGCGAACCTGCTCGCGGACGAGGCGGGCGCCCCCTCGCGGGCGCTCGAGCTGACGGTCGTCACGTCGGCGCTCTCCGCCAGGCTCGCGGAGCGGCTGAGCCAGCGGGCGCTCGCGCGGCACGCCGCGAGCCTCGTCTACGTGGATGCCTCCAGCTTCGGGCCGACGCCGCGCACGCGGGCGAACCACGACGCCGCCGCCCAGCTCCTGCGGCTCCAGCGCGCGGGCGTGCCGCTCGTCGTCCTCCGCCGGGGGGACGACCTCGCCGGGAAGCTCGGCGCGGAGGCGTTCGAGGCCGCCGTTGGCTAGGACGCTCTTCCTCCTGGCCTTGACGGGCGTCCTCGTCGCCATGAGCTGGCGCCGCCTCCAGCAGGTGCCCGTCCCGTGGAGCGAGATCCTCCCGCTGCTCGCGCTCGCAGTGCTTCCGACTGCGGCCGCCGCCGCCGCCCGTTCGCGCCTCGGGGCCGCGCGCGCGCGACTCGCGACGGGAGCGGCTCTTCTCGCGACGACGATCCTCGCCGCCAGCGTCTCGTTCGAGATCCCGCTCACGGACGCGCAGCCGCGCGATCCGCAGCGCGACTTCTTCGGCCCGGTGCTCGACGGGATCCAGCGGGGGTTCCTCGACTTCTACGAGACGAGGCTCCCCTTCAACGGGCTCGACTTCCAGCTCATGCACGCGGTCGTCCTGCTCGCCGTCTTCGGGTTCACGGCGCTCGCCGGCGTCTTCGTCGTCTTCGAGAGGCCGGTGGCCGCGTCGCTCGTCCTCGTGGCGGGCGTCGGGTGGCCGGGGACGCTGAACGCGGGCGACCACGCGGTCCGCGCCGGAGCCCTCGCCCTCGTGGGCGTGCTCGCGGTCCTCTTCCTCCTCCGGAGCGGCGCCCGGCCGGCTCGCGGGCTTCCGCAGGCCGCCGCGGTGGGAGCGGTCCTCGTGGCCGTCGCGGTCGCGGCGTCGACCTCGGACGCCGTCGCCAAGCCCGCGTTCCTCTCCTGGCAGGACTGGGATCCCTATGACCGGCCGGAGGACCCGGTCTCCGTCAACTACGTCTGGGGCTCGAACTACGGCGGGATCTCCTTCCCGGAGAAGGCGACGACGGTGCTCCGTGTGAAGGTGGACGGCCCGCGGCGCTCGCTCTACTGGCGCGCGACGACGCTCGACGACTACACCGGTCAAGCGTGGGACGAGGACCTCGCGCTGAACGAAGCGGAGGCGCGGGAGCAGGTGGACGCCGACGGCGAGCTCCTCCCGGCGGCGGCCCGCGACGAGGAGGAGTGGGTGCGCCAGGACGTCACGGTCGAGGCGCTGCGGGACACGCACCTCCTCGGCTCCGCCCAGCCGGTGCGCTGGCGGCCGGGGACCGACGCGCCCGTGCAGGACGCGAACGGCGACGTCGTCGTCCTGCCGCGTTCACTCCAGCGCGGCCAGCGCTACACGGTCTGGAGCTACGTGCCGCAGGCGAAGCCGAGCGAGCTCGTGCGGTTCGGCGGCAACTACCCGGCAGCGGTCGACCGCTTCCTCGAGGTCGCGTACGAGCCCGTCCCCGAGTGGGGGACGGAGAGCCGCTCGGCCCTCATGGCGGTGTTCTTCGACAGGCATGCGCAGAGCTTCGACATCTCGTCCCACGAGCCCCTCTACGAGCAGGCGCAGGGCGTCACGGCGAACGCGCGGACGCCGTACGAGGCGGCGGTGCTGCTGGAGGCGTGGTTCCGCCAGGGAGGGGGCTTCGCGTACGACGAGCAGCCGCCGGGGCCGCTCGGCGGCGAGCCGCCGCTCGTCGCCTTCGTGACCGACCACAAGCGCGGCTACTGCCAGCACTACGCGGGCGCGATGGCGGTCATGCTCCGGCTCCTCGGCGTTCCCGCCCGCGTGGCGGCCGGCTTCACGAGCGGCAGGTACGACCCGAAGGAGAAGGAATGGGTCGTCACCGACCACAACGCGCACACCTGGGTGGAGGTCTGGTTCCCCGGGTTCGGCTGGCTGCCGTTCGACCCGACCCCGGGCCGCGGCCAGCTCGCCGCCACGTACTCGTTCGTCTCCGGAGAGCTGAACGCCGGCGACGCGGCCGAGGCGGCGGGCGGCGCGCTCCTCCAGGCGCTCGAAGGCATCTCCCCGAGCCAGGCGGAGGACATCCGCGCCCGGGCGCAGCGCGGCCGCGGCCAGCTCGAGACGGCGGGGGGCCAGGCGGCCGCGGGGGGCGGGAGCGGCGCCGCCGCCGCGGTGCGCGACCGGGGGCCGAGCCTCGTCGGGCTCGTCCTCCTCGTCCTCGGCGTCGCGTACGCCGCCGTCGTCCTCCTGAAGGCGGGCGTCCGGGCGCTGCGCTTCGCGGCGCGGAATCCCCGCGAGCTGGCGGCGGCCTACCGCCGCGACGTCGTCGGCTACCTCGCCGACCAGGGCATGACGGTGCCGGCGAGCGCGACGCTTCCGGACATCGGGTCGACGCTCGACCGCTACTACGCCGTCAACGCGGAGCCGTTCGTCCGGAACCTCGCGCTCGCCCGCTTCGGGCCGCCCGGGGAGGCGACCCAGGCACTCCGCCGGGCCCGGCGCGACCTGCGGGACGTGCGCCGGCAGCTTCGCCGGGCGGTCGGCCTTCCGAGCCGGCTGCGGGGCGCCGCGAGCCTCCGCTCCCTGACGCTGTGAGCCCGCGGCTCGCGGCCGTCGTGATGGCGGCCGGTGAGGGCCGCCGGATGCGCCCGCTCACGGACCGCTGGGCGAAGGCGGTGCTTCCGGTCGACGGCAGACCGGTGCTCGCGACGCTCCTCCGCGAGCTCGCGCGGGCGGAGGTCGCGCGCGTCTGGATCGTGACCGGGCACCTAGGAGGGCAGGTCGAGGCGCTCGCCGGCGACGGCGCGGCGTGGGGGCTCGAGGTGCGCTTCGCCGGCCAGCCCCGGCCGCTCGGCTCGGCGGACGCCGTCCGCCGCGCGCTCGCCGCCGGAGCGGCGCCGCCGCTCCTCGTTCTCGCCGCCGACACCGTCTTCACCCCGGGCGACCTCGCGCGGGCGGGCGCCGCATGGGAGGACGGCTCCGCGGGGCTCCTCGGGGTCCGTCGCTCGAACGACCCCGAGAAGACGCCCGTGCGCGTGGAGGCCGGCCGCGTCGTCGCGCTCGGCGAGGGCGAGGGCCTTGCCGGCGCCCCGCTCTGGATCCTCGGCGACGAGATCGCCGCCGCGCTCTCGTCGCTTCCAGGCCCGCCGTTCGAGCTCGTGCGCGCGTTTGCCGACGCGGTCGCGGCGGGGAGGACGGTCCTGGCCGCCGAGCTGGGGCCGACCCGCGACCTCACGAGACCCGAGGACGTCGTGAAAGAGAACTTCCCGTATCTTTCGACGAGGGAACGATGAGCGAGACGTACGACCTCTTCCAGCAGGGCCGCGACCACCTCGCGCACGGCCGCAACGCGCAAGCGACCGTCCCGCTCGAGAAGGCGAAGCGGCGCGAGCCCGAGAAGACATCCATCCGCGAGGCGCTCGGGATCGCGTACTTCCGCATCCGGCGCTTCGCCGAGGCCGAGCGCGAGTTCCGCGAGATCGTCGAGCTTCGCCCGGTCGACCACTACGCGCACTTCGCGCTCGGGCGCTGCCTGGAGAAGCAGGGGCGTCCGGAGGAGGCGGTGGGCCATTACCGCCTGGCGACGTTCTTCCGCCCGCAGAGCAGGGACTACCGGCGGGCTCTCGAGGCGCTCGAGAGCTGAGAGCGGTCGTCCAGCGAGTAAGCGAGGCGCGCGTCCTCGTCGCCGGAAAGGCGGTCGGGGAGGTGGGCCCCGGCCTCTGCGTCCTCCTCGGCGTCGCCAGCGACGACGACGGGGCGACGGTCGAACGCCTCGCTGCGAAGGTGGCCCGGCTGCGGGTCTTCGAAAACGAGGACGGCAGGTTCGACCGGAGCGTCCTCGACGCCGGCGGCGCGGCCCTCGTCGTCAGCCAGTTCACGCTCATCGCCGACACGGCGAAGGGCAACCGCCCGAGCTTCGCGGAGGCCGCCCCGCCGGAGCGGGCCGCTCCGCTCTACGAGGCCTTCTGCGCCGCGCTCGCGGCGGAGGGCGTCCCGGTCGCGCGGGGCGCCTTCGGCGCCCGCATGCTCGTGGAGATCGCGAACGACGGCCCGGTCACGATCGTCCTCGACGCCTGAGCCGCCCTCGCGGCGACAACCCGACGGAGGCGCCTAGACGGTCGCTTCCATCGAACGTCGGCGAGAGTCCCCCGGCTCTTGACGGCGCGCGACAAGGTGGAGCTCCCGGGTCCTCGGACAATCGCGAGGCGAGGGGGCCACTCCGACAAGTCCACGTGGGCAAGGACCGCAAGCAGTGGGATTCGGCGCAGGGCGCGAGTGAGGGCAGTTGCGCAGCCTCATGCGAAACGGGGAGCTGAGAGTCGAAGGTGGACGCCGACGCTATAGGCAGGCGCTCGCCTCCCGCGTCCTATCCGGGGAGTTGAAGGCTGCACCGGAAGCGGGACGCCCGGCCCCGCTGCGCAAGGGTCGTCCCGATCCCGCTTGACCGCATCCCCTACGGGACAGACGGATTGGAAGCGCAGCGGCGGCCGCTCGGCGACGCTTGCCTGGCTGCGCTACCCGTACCTCGAGAACCCGTTCGGGCGCGAGGCACGCGACGCGGTCGAGCTGACTCGCAGACCCACGGTTTTAGGTGCGAGGCCGTGGGGAGGAACACTCACCGCAAATCGAGGGAGGGTTACATGAAAATCGCACTGGCGCTGCGCAAGCTCGGTTTCAGCAGCGACCTGCTTCACAGCCTGGGCTTTGCTTCGCTGCTCGGGTCGCTCGCCTTCTGGGGTAAGTCGGCCGGTCACGGCGACCACTACCGCAAGGCCCGCGCGGAGCGGCTCGCCATCTTCGTCGGCCTTTGGCCGCCGACGTTCTTCCTGCTGGGGAAGGTCATGCAGGACCTCGAGGCCACGCCCGAGGAGCAGACGGAGCAGGCTCGCCTGAAGGCTGCCGCATGAGGGACCGAGACGGAACGACGATGCAGAAGGTGGCCGTGGCCGTCGGCGCGGTCTTCCTCCTCGTCGGGATCGCCGGCTTTATCCCCGGGATCACGACGAACCTCTACGACGGGCTCGAGTTCGCCGGGCACGATGGCAACGCCGAGCTTCTCGGGATCTTCGACGTCAGTATCCTGCACAATCTCGTGCACCTGCTGTTCGGAATTGCCGGGCTCGCCCTGTCGCGGACGTGGATGGGCGCCCGCACGTTCCTGATCGGCGGCGGGCTGATCTACCTGGTGCTGTGGATCTACGGGCTCGTCATCGACCGCGACTCGAGTGCCAACTTTGTGCCGCTCGACCGCGCCGACAACTGGCTTCACTTCGTCCTCGGAGCCGGCATGGTCGCCCTCGGGCTCGTGCTCGGTCGTGACGTCGAGCGTCGTCGCGACGACGTCGCCGCGAGCCGCGCCTAGGAGAAAGGAGCGAGGGGCGGGAGACCCCGCCCCTCGAGCTCAACCCGCGCCGCTCAGCTAGGCGGCAAGCGGAGCGACGGCCGACCCGATTGGCGAAGCACTCACGCCGGGCACGTCCATGCGGCAATCTAGACCACCCGGTATTCACGTGTGACGACCCGGCCGTGCCTCGACTGCGGGGCGCTCATCCGCACCGGCAGCCGTTGCCCACGCTACGCCGCGCAACGCGACGACTGGCGAGCGCGACGCGGGATCCGCAGCGGCTGGGCGTGGGGCGAGCTCCGAGCGCAGGTTCACGCTCGCGACGGTGTCTGCGTTGGCTGCGGCTCCGACGAGCGGCTTGCCGTCCACCACCGGGTACCGCTCACTCAAGGCGAGGCAACGACCTCGCCAACCTCGAGCTGCGCTGCTCACACTGCCACTCCGCCGCTCACCGCGTCAGTCGACGGCCGCAATAGCGTCGACGATGATTGGGACGTTGAGGGGGGACGGCCCTTGCCCCGGCGCGGATCGGGCATGTCGTCCGGCATCACCCCAGAGCTCGACGATCAGATCGCTGAACCCATTCACAACAGTGGCGTTGCGGCCAAAGCCCGGCTCGCAATGGACATATCCGACTGCTCGTATCCACTGTGTGACCCGGTCTAAGTCACCGAGCACCGCCCGGAGTGACGCGACGATCGACAGGCCCGTCATGCGGGCCGCCTCATACGCCTCATCGACGGTCAGATCGCGACCGACGAGCCCCTGAACAAGCGGCGTCGCCCCATCGAACGGCCCGTGCCCCGCGATGTAGGCGAGTCCGTCATGCACCTTCACTAGCTCGAAAGTCCCTGGCGGCGTCATCGGCGCCGGAAGCGCCAGCCCTAGTTCGTCTAGGCGATTCTCGATCCGATCCACGTCGAGAGGCTAGTCCGTTGGAGACAGTTTTTCTATGGGCGCTCAGCACCCTGCCCCACTGCGCGAAGCAAACACGCCGGAGGATTTCTTTGAGCCTAACCGGTTGGGAAGTCCGCCCCGCAGCCGGCCCACGCCTCCGGAAAGCTGCCAACGTGTGGCCGGCGAGATCGCCACTGGCGCCGCGGGCGACGTCCACCCGGTCGACGAATGCGGCGTCGTGACGCTCGCCGGTATAGAGGGTGTCCCCCAGGTCGATGAGCGATCCGCCGGCGGGGAGCCGGGTCAGGCGGCCTGAGAGTTATCGGACGTGCTCGCTCGCCTCTTCGATGCCCCTTTGGCGGGCTTCGAGGCCTGACGGAAGACGACGGCGGACGAGGGCCGCATCGCCGACGAGCCCGACGGTCCAGCCGGCCACGCACGACCGACCTCGTTTCGGCCGCTCCGGCGCCGGGCCGAGGCCCTGCGCTTGCTATCCTTCCCGCAACGACATTTCCCCAGCAGTGGAGAAATGGGCGCACGGGGCGCCCATTTTTTACGAGATGACACAGGTCTACGAAAAAGAGAGAGAGCTTCACCGCGAGGTCACGGCGACCGTCGAGGAGCGGCTGCCGGACGTCGAGGTGCTCGCCGTCGAGCTCGGCGGGCCGGAGCGCATGACGGTGTACGTCGACCACCCGGACGGCGTCGACCACGCGCTCTGCGAGCGCGTCACCGGCGTCCTGCGAAGCTACCTCGACCGGTACACGCTCGACGTCTCCTCGCCCGGGCTCGAGCGACCGCTTCGCACGAGCGAGCACTTCGCCGGCGTCGTCGGGCGCAAGGTGGCGCTCCGCACGGCCCACGACGTGGCCGGGCGCAAGCGCTTCCGGGGCGAGGTGGTCGGCGTCTCCGAGCGCGAGGTGACGCTCGCGACCGGGGACGAGCGCGTCGCGGTGCCGTACGAGGCGATCGCGCGCGGCAATCTCATCGACGAGGGCAGGTAAGGAATGAGCCGAGAGATTCTCGAGGCGGTCAGGCAGATCGAGAAGGAGAAGGGCATCGAGGACGAGACCCTCGTCCGCGCGCTCGAGGACGCCCTGCTCGCCGCCTACAAGAAGACGCCGGGCGCCGCCCGGCACGCGCAGGTGGAGCTCGACCAGCAGAGCGGCGACTTCCGCGTATACGCGATCGAGCTGCCCCCCGACATCGAGGAGCGCCTGCTCGACGACGCGCGCGAGCGCGCGATCACCGAGCTCGAGGCGGCCGAGCTCGAGAGCGGCGAGCGCTCGCACACGCTCATCACGGACGACGACCTCGTCATCGACTGGTCGGACATCCCCGAGGACCAGGTCAAGCGCTCCGACGTCACGCCCGAGAACTTCGGCCGGATCGCCGCGCAGACGGCCAAGCAGGTGATTCTCCAGCGGATCCGCGAGGCCGAGCGCGAGATGATGTACGACGAGTACGTCGACCGCGTCAGCGAGGTCGTGACCGGGATCGTCCAGCAGGCGGGCGACCGCAACAACGTCCTCGTCGACCTGGGCAAGGTCGAGGCGCTGCTGCCGCGGTCCGAGCAGGTCGACGGCGAGCGCTACGAGCAGGGGAGCCGCATCAAGGCCGTCATCACCGAGGTGCGCTCGGGCACGAAGGGTCCTCAGGTCATCCTCTCCCGGCGCGACCCGGAGCTGATCAAGACGCTCTTCGAGCTCGAGGTGCCCGAGATCGCCGACGGGCTCGTCGAGATCCGCGGCGTCGCGCGCGAGCCGGGCTACCGCTCGAAGATCGCCGTCGAGTCGCACATCCAGGGCGTCGACCCCGTGGGCGCCTGCGTCGGCCCGCGCGGGTCGCGCGTGCGCATGGTCGTCTCCGAGCTTCGCGGCGAGAAGATCGACATCATCCCCTGGAACCCGGAGCCCGCCCGCTTCGTGGCCAAGGCGCTCTCGCCCGCGCGTGTGCGCGAGGTCCTCGTGGACGACGAGTCGAGCGAGGCCACCGTCGTCGTCCCCGACGACCAGCTGTCGCTCGCCATCGGCAAGGAGGGGCTGAACGCGCGCCTGGCCGCGCGCCTCACGGGGTGGAAGATCGACATCGTCTCGGAGACCGAGTTCGCGCGCACCGAGGCGGCGGCCGCCTTCGGCGGCGACGAGGAGGAGTTCTCCGGCCGCTGCGCGGCCATCCTCTCCACCGGCAAGCGCTGTCCGAACACGGCGCTGCCCGGGTCGCGCTACTGCGGCATCCCCGCGCACCGCGAGCTCGCCGCCCGCGAGGAGGCGGGCGAGGACGTCTCGGCCGAGACGGTCGCCGCGACGGCCGTGGCCGACGAGGAGCCGACGGCGACGGACACGGAGGTCGAGGAGGCGACGGCGGCCGTTCCGGAGGCGGAAGCCGGCGTGGCCGAGGTCGCAGCCGAGAGGGAGGACGAGCAGCCTGCCCCGTGACGGGCGAGCCGATTCGCACGTGCGTCGGCTGCGGCCGGAAGGCGCCGCAGCGCAAGCTCGTCCGCTTCGTCGCTCCGCAGGGCGTGCTCGAGCGAGACTCCGAGCCGCGCCGGCCGGGCCGCGGCGCGTACACCTGCCCGCGCTCGGCATGCTTCGAGCGCGCCGCCTCTCGGCGGGCGTTCGCCCGGACGCTGCGGCGCACCGTGGCGGTGCCGAGCGGTTTGAACCCGTTTTCCCAGGAGGGCTAACCTACCTGCATGGCCGATAGGCAGAGACCGTTGAGGCCGCGCGGCGGACCGCCGGGCGGCAGACGCAAGCGCCGGGTCGTCATCGACACCCAGGCGGCCCGTCCGCGCCCCGACGCGCGCGCCCCGCGCGAGCCGAAGCAGCCCCGCGAGGCGCAGCAGGCGCCGGCGCAGCCGACCGGCCCGGCCAAGGTCAACTCGGGCGCCACCGTCAAGGAGCTCTCGTCCGCTCTCGGCATCGCCGTCCCCCAGATCATGAAGGTGCTCATGGGCCTGGGGACGATGAAGACCGTCACCCAGTCGCTCACCGACGAGGAGATGGAGCTCATCGCGGCCGAGCTCGAGCGCGA
>DATAAQ010000085.1:0-6704 GCA_036260055.1 Gaiellaceae bacterium
CGCGCCTGAGGCCCTGCGCGGTCTCGACGATCGCGACGACCGGCGGCCCCCCCGTCCCGAGCCGCGCCACCGCTTCCGGAGTCGCCTTCGGGAGGACGAGCGCGCCGAGCTCGACGTCCGCGAGCGCGCGGAGGTCGTCCTCGACGTCGCGGCCTGCGCGCTGAACCACCTCGACGTCGACGTCCGCGAGGGCGTGTCCCGCTTCCCGGTCGAGCCGCCGCACGTCCTGGGGCTCGAGGTCGTCGGGCGGATCGTCGACGTCGGCGCCGACGTCGAGGGCTGGCGCGAGGGCGATCGGGTGATGCCGTACCTCATGGACACCTGCGGGAGATGCCGCTTCTGCGTCACGGGGCGCGAGTCTCTCTGCCTCGCGGCCGGCTTCGTCAGCTTCGTCCACTCCGGCGGCTACGCCGAGCGGCTCGTCTGCTCGGCCTCGCAGCTCATCCGGGTGCCGCCGGAGATCGGAGACCGGGAGGCCGCCGCGCTCCAGATCGCGTTCGCGACCGCCTGGCACATGCTCTTCACCCGCGGCAACCTCCGTGCCGGCGAGACGGTGCTCGTCAACGCCGTCGGGAGCGGGATCGGCTCCGCGGCCGTCCAGCTCGCGAGCATGGCCGGCGCCTACGTGATCGGGACTGCGTCAAGCGACGAGAAGCTCGCCCGCGCCGCCGAGCTCGGGATGGAGGCGGGCGTGAACCACGCCCGGCAAGACGTCGTCGAGGAGGTCATGCGCCTCACCGAGGGCCGCGGCGTCGACCTCGTCTACGAGCACTGCGGCGGCGACCACTTCCAGAAGGGCCTCGACTCGCTGTCGAAGGACGGCCGCCTCGTGATCTGCGGCGGCCACGCGGGCGAGGTGGTCCCCTTCGACATCATCCCGTTCTTCCGCGCGCAGAAGTCCGTCATCGGCTCGTTCGTCTACACGCGGGCCGAGGTGGAGACGTGCATCGAGCTCGCCCGCCGGGGCAGGATCGTGCCGCTCGTCCACTCGGCCTTCCCGCTCGAGCAGGCGCGAGACGCCATGGAGCTCATGGAGAGCCGCGACTTCTTCGGCAAGATCGTCCTCACACCAGGGGGTTAGCGCATGAAGCGTCTCGGAGTCGACGTCGGCGGCACGTTCACGGATCTGATCTACGTGGACGACGAAGCGGGGACGGTCCTCGTCCACAAGCTCTCGACGACGCCGGACGACCCCTCGGTGGGGACGATCCAGGGCATCGAGGAGCTGACCGCGCAGGCAGGGGAGAGCCCCGCCGCGCTCGACCAGGTCTTCCACGGCACGACGATCGCGACGAACATCGTCATCGAGCACAACGGCGCCCGCGTCGGGATGATCACGACCGAGGGCTACCGGGACATCCTCCACATCGCGCGGCACAAGAAGCCGCTCAACTTCTCCAACTACCAGGACCTGCCGTGGCAGCGGCACCCGATCGTCCGTCGGCGCTACCGGCTCACCGTTCCCGAGCGGATGACCCGTGACGGGGAGGCGCTCGTCCCGCTCGACGAGGAGAAGGCCCGCGAGCGCGTCCGGGAGCTGAAGGAGGCGGGCGTGGAGGCCGTCGCCGTCTGCTTCCTCTTCTCCTTCCTGAACCCGGCGCACGAGGCGCGCGTGGCGGAGATCGTCCGGGAGGAGTTCCCCGAGGCGTTCCTCTCCGTCTCCTCGGAGGTGCTGCCGCAGTACCGCGAGTACGAGCGCTTCTCGACGGTGTGCCTGAACGCGTACATCGGCCCGAAGGTCGCGAGCTACGTCCGCCGGCTCGAGGACGCCCTCAGGGGGCTCGACGTCCGCACCGGCGTCCACCTGATGACGTCGGCGAGCGGCGTCGCGACCACCGAGGCGGCGACGGCGCGGCCGGTCAACCTCCTCATGTCCGGGCCGGTCGCCGGCGTGGTCGGCGGCATCTGGGCCGGGAAGCAGGCGGGCTACGACAACGTCATCACGCTCGACGTCGGCGGGACGTCCGCCGACATCGGCCTGGCCCAGGCCGGGAAGCTCCGCATGAAGCACCTGCTCGACACCAAGGTCGGCCCCTACCAGGCGATGATCCCCATGGTCGACGTCGACACGATCGGCGCAGGCGGAGGGTCGATCGCGTACGTGGACGAGGGCGGGATCTTCCACGTCGGCCCGCGGTCGGCGGGCGCCGACCCCGGGCCGGCCGCGTACGGCCGCGGGGGGACGGAGGCGACCGCGACCGACGCCATGGTCGTGCTCGGCTGGCTGCGCCCGGAGGCGTTCCTCGGGGGCGGCATGGAGCTCCGCCCCGAGCTCGCCCGCACGGCGTTCGAGGAAGGGCCGGCCCGCGCGCTCGGCATGAGCGTCGAGGAGGCTGCGATGGGGACGGTGCAGGTGCTCACCCACTCGATGGTGCAGTCGATCGAGGAGAACTCGGTGCGCAAGGGCTTCGACCCGCGCGACTTCGCCCTCGTCGCCGAGGGCGGCGCCGGCCCGCTCTTCGCGGCCCAGATCGCCGTCGAGGTCGGGACGCCGAACGTGCTCGTCCCTCCGTACCCCGGCGTGACCGCGGCGCTCGGGCTCCTCGCGACCGACATGGTGTACGAGTACGCGGCGACGTCCTACCAGCGCCTCTCGAGCCTCGACCAGGCCGACCTCGCCGAGCGCTTCGGCGAGCTCGAGGCGGAGGCGCGGCGGCAGCTCGAGGAGGACGGCGTCGGGGCCGACCGCATGGTCATCCAGCGTGTCGTCGACGCCCGCTACGCCGGCCAGGGCTACGAGCTCCGCGTCGACGTCGGCTCGGGCCCGATCGACGAAGCGTGGGTGGAGAAGCTCCGCTCCGACTTCCACGACATCCACGAACGGGAGTACTCGCGCCGCTTCGACGAGTCCGACATCGAGGTCCCGAACATCCGGGTCCGCGGGATCGGGCTCATGCCGCCGCTCGAGCCGACGGAGGCCGAGCGCGGCGACGAGGCACCGCCCGAGGAGGCCCTGCGCTACGAGGGGCCGGCGTGGTTCCGCGTGGCCGGTGAGCTGCGGGAGGTCACGACCCGCTACTACGACCGCTCGTCGCTCAGGGCGGGCAACCGTCTCGAGGGGCCGGCGATCGTGCACCAGTACGACTCGACGACGACGATCCCGCCGGGTCTCACGGCGACGATCGACGGCTACGGGAACATCCTCATCGCGACCGGCGACGCCGCCCGGGCCGAGGCGCTCGAGGCGGCCGAGGCACTGGAGGTCTGACATGTCCGTGATGGAGTACGAGGTCGGCCGGCGGCCCGGCCCGCCGACGCGCCAGCGGGTCGAGGTCGACCCGATCACGCTCCGCGTCCTCGGGGGAGCGTTCCACGCGATCGCGAAGGAGATGGCGGGCGTCCTCTTCCGGATGAGCTACAGCTCGATCATCCGGGAGTCGGAGGATCTCGGCGCCGGCATCTTCGACGCCGAGGGCCGCGAGCTCTGCGAGTCGGACTCGACGCCGATGCACATCGGCTCGCTCCCCTGGTACATCCGCGGCTTCCTCTACCGGCTCGAGGGCCAGATCCAGGAGGGGGACGTCATCGTCCACAACCACCCCTACCTGGGCGCCTCCCACAGCCCCGACGTCGCCGTCGCGGTGCCGATCTTCCACGAGGGCGAGCTGCTCGGCTTCGCCGCCGTGACCGCGCACGTCCTCGACGTCGGCGGCTCCTTCCCCGGCATCAACGCGGACGCGTTCGACGTCTATGCCGAGGCGAAGATGTACAACGCGCTCCGCTGGTACGAGGCCGGGAAGCTGAACGAGGACCTCGACCGCATGATCTTCGACAACGTCCGCACCGAGACGATGAACCGCGGCGACATGAACGCGATGCTCGCGGCGTGCCAGCTCGGCAAGGAGCGCTTCCTGCGCCTCGTCGACCGGTACGGCGCGGACGTCGTCATGAGCGCCGCCTACGAGTGGATGGACTACTCGGAGCGGATGCTGCGTCGCGAGATCGCGAAGATCCCCGACGGCGAGTACCGCGCGCCGACGGGCTGGCTCGACGACGACGCCCGCAACCGCGGCGTCCGGCTGCGCGTAGAGACGAAGGTCGTCGTCGAGGGCGACTCGATCACGATCGACCTGACGGGGTCGAACCCCGAGGTGCCGACGGGCTTCAACGTGCCCTTCGAGGGCTCGCTCCTCGTGGGCGCCTACTACGCCATCCGCACGGTCCTGCTCGACGAGGCCATCTTCCCCGAGCACGTGCCGCAGAACGACGGCGTCTTCCGGCCCGTGGACGTCGTCGCGCCGAAGGGATCCATCTACAACCCGAACTTCCCGCGCGCCTGCTTCTCGAGGTTCACCCAGGTGCAGCGCGTCGTCGACAACGTCATCCTCGCCCTGAGCGACGCGCTGCCGGAGCAGACGACGGCCGGGAACTCCGCGGGGATCCACTTCTGCGCCTATTCCGGGTTCGACGAGAAGCAGGGGGAGTACTGGCTCTACCTGGAGGTGAACGAGGGCGCGTACGGCGGCCGTCACGGCAAGGACGCGATGGACTCCGTCGACAACCTGATGGCGAACACGCGGAACAACCCGATCGAGGAGCTCGACCTGCGCTTCCCGGTCCGGTGCGACCAGTACGAGCTCCGGCCGGAGCCGGCCGCTCCCGGGAGATGGCGGGGCGGCATCGGCATCATCCGGCGCAACCGCTATCTCGTCCCGGGGGTGTACTCGTGCGAGGGCGACCGGCAGACGGATCCGCCGCGGGGCGTGTTCGGCGGCTGGGACGGCCTCGTCGCCTCCTGCCGCAAGAACGCCGACCGGGGCGACGAGGAGTACCTGGCGGCGAAGGTCACGGGCGTCCCGTTCGACGCCGGCGACTTCATCGAGCTGGTGGAGCCGAACGCGGCCGGCTACGGGGACCCGCTCGAGCGCGATCCGGAGCTCGTCCGGGAGGACGTCCTCGACGACTTCACGACGCTCGAGCTCGCCCGCGAGGCCTACGGCGTCGTCTTCGCCGACGAGAGGACGCTCGCGATCGACGCCGAGGCGACCGAGCGACTGCGGGAGGAGCTCGGCGCGTCGAGGGACGGGCCGGGGAGCCTGACGGCGTACTTCGCCGAGCGGCGGCCGGAGCGGAAGCCGAACCCGATCACGGCCGCCGGCGACAGGGAGTTCGCCAAGAGCTAGATGCCCCGCGTGCGGAACATCCGCTCGGTCCCGGGAGACGCGGAGGCGATGCCCGTCCGGCGGGTGCGCAAGGCGTACGAGCAGGTCAACGACCAGCTGCGCGAGCTCATCGTCTCCGGCGAGCTCGCCCCGGGCGAGCGGCTGCCGAACGAGGCGGTGCTCGCGCGGGAGTTCGGCGTCAGCCGCGCCACGGTGCGGGAGGCGCTCCGGATCCTGACGGCGCAGAACCTGATCCGCACGACGAAGGGGGCCGGCGGCGGGAGCTACGTGACGCTGCCGACGGTCGACCACATCTCGGAGTTCCTCCGCGGGAACCTGAACCTGCTCTCGGAGTCGGAGTACGTCTCGCTCGAGGAGTTCCTCGAGCTCCGCGAGCTGATCGAGGTGCCCGCCGCACGCCTCGCGGCGACCCGCTCGAGCGCGCACGACCTCGAGCGGCTCCGCGAGTCGATCCCCGAGCAGCCCCTCCGCATGACGACGCAGGAGCAGTTCGTCTACAACAAGGGGTTCCACACGGTCATCGTCGAGGCGTGCGCCAACACGCTCCTCTACATCGCCGCCCAGCCGGTCTTCACCGTCCTGCAGACGCACCTCGCCCGCTCGTCGCTCGGCCGCAGCTTCCACCGCTCGATCAACGAGCACCACCACCGGATCCTCGACGCGATCGCGGCCGGCGACGCCGACGGCGCCGCCCGCGAGATGCAGGGGCACCTGGAGTACCTGCGCCCGGCCTACGAGCGCGCCTGGCGGCACGCGGTCGCGATGCGAAAGCGCGCGTGAGCCTCCCGCTCGCCGACGTCCGCGTGCTGGCGATCGAGCAGTACGGGGCCGGCCCCTGGGGCACGCTCCAGCTCGCCGACCTCGGCGCGGAGGTGATCAAGGTCGAGGATCCGGCGTCCGGCGGCGACGTCGGGCGCTACGTCCCGCCCTTCCAGGAGGGGGAGGACTCGCTCTTCTTCGAGACGTTCAACCGGAACAAGAAGAGCGTCTCGCTCGACCTTCGCCATCCGGACGCGCGGCCGGTGCTCGAGGACCTCGTGCGGGCGGTCGACGCCGTCTACTCCAACCTGCGGGGCGACTATCCCAAGCGGCTGCGCATCACGTACGAGGACCTGCGCGAGGTGAACCCGCGCGTCGTCTGCTGCTCGCTCTCGGGCTTCGGGATGAGCGGGCCGCGGGCTGCGGAAGGGGGCTACGACTACACGATGCAGGGCCTCGCCGGCTGGATGAGCCTGACGGGCGAGCCGGACGGACCGCCGACGAAGAGCGGGCTCTCGCTCGTCGACCTCTCCGGGGGGTACGTCTCGGCGCTGGCGCTCATGGCCGGGCTCTGGCGGGCGCGGCGCGACGGGATCGGCTGCGACTGCGACATCTCGCTCTTCGAGACGGCGCTCCACGAGCTCATGTACGTCGGCACCTGGGTGGCCTCCCGGGGGTACGAGCCGCCCCGGATCTCCGAGTCCGCGCACCCCTCGATCGTCCCGTTTCAGAACTTCCGCACCGCGGACGGGTGGATCGTCGTCGCATGCCCCAAGCAGAAGTTCTGGGAGCGGCTCTGCGAGGCGATCGGGCGCCCGGATC
>DATAAQ010000086.1:0-5308 GCA_036260055.1 Gaiellaceae bacterium
GCCGCTCACCGCGGCCCAGGCGCCGTCGAGCTGCTCCGCGCCCCGCGAGCGCGTGAAGGTCTGCAAGGGGTGGACGCTGAAGCGACGTGCGTGCGGAGCGAGGGCGTCGAGCCGGCAGGCCCCGCTCATGTGCGCGATCCACGGCCCGGGCTCGACCGCCGCCGCCACCTCGGCGATGGCGCGGTCCGGGACGCAGGCGACGACGAGCTCGGCCCCGGCGACGTCGAGCTCGCGGCCCGTGACCCGGATCTCCACGCTCTCGGCCAGGCGCTCGGCCACGGCCGCGCCGACGCGCCCCGCGCCGACGACGACGGCTGACCTGAGTTCCATGGGGCTCCAGTTCCTTTGGGATACCGGGCGCGGCCAGTCTACCCGTCTCGGTACGCTTGGGGTGTGCCCGAGAAGCTCCAGAAGACCGAAGCGGAGTGGCGCCGCGAGCTGACGCCCGAGCAGTACCGCGTCCTGCGCGAGAAGGCGACGGAGCGCGCGTTCACGGGGGAGTACCACGCCACGAAGGAGCCCGGCACCTACCGCTGCGCGGGCTGCGGCGCCGAGCTCTTCCGCTCCGCGACGAAGTTCGACTCCGGCACGGGCTGGCCGAGCTTCTACGAGCCGGCGAGCCCCGAGGCGGTCGAGACCGAGCGGGATTGGAGCCTCCTCGTGCCGCGGACCGAGGTCCTCTGCGCCTCGTGCGGCGGCCACCTCGGGCACGTCTTCGGCGACGGGCCGCATCCGACCGGGCTGCGGTACTGCATCAACTCGTGCGCGCTCGACCTCGAGCGCGAGGAGGGAGCGACGGAGTGACCGAGACAGCGACGTTCGGGGCAGGGTGCTTCTGGGGCGTCGAGGTGGCCTTCCGCAACATCGCGGGGGTCGTCGACACCGCGGTGGGCTACGAGGGCGGGACGCTCCGCGAGCCGACGTACGAGCAGGTCTGCACCGACACGACGGGCCACGCGGAGGTCGTCCAGGTCGAGTTCGACCCGGACGAGGTCTCCTACGAGGAGCTCCTCGAGGCGTTCTTCGAACTCCACGACCCGACCCAGCTGAACCGGCAGGGCCCGGACGTGGGCCGCCAGTACCGCTCGGTCGTCTTCGCGCACTCGCCCGAGCAGGAGAGCGCCGCGCGGGCGGCGCTGCAGCGCGCGCAGGACCGCCACGAGCGGCCGGTCGTCACGGCGATCGAGGCCGCGTCGGAGTTCTGGCCCGCCGAGGACTACCACCAGCAGTACCTGGTCAAGCGCGGCCTCGCGTCCTGCCGGATCTAGGCCCGGCCGGGACTCGTCGGATCAGCCGCTCGGGTGGAGGAGCTTCACGAGGGCTCCCGCGCCGGAGCCCGCCTCCTCCGCCGGCTCGAGCAGCCTGGCCCAGGTCATGATCCCGACGACGCCGTCCGGCTCGATCTTCCTGCTCCGCTGGAACTCCCGCACCGCTTGCTCGGTCGCCTCGCCGAAGGCCTCCTCGGCGCCCGGGTCGAAGCCGTGGCGCCGGAGGCACCGCTGCAGGCGGTCGATCGCCTCGCCCTGCGCGCCCCTGCGCAGGACGGGCAGCAGCAGCTGATCCATCTGCTGGCGGCGGAGCCACCCGAGCCACAGCAACACGAGGAGGCAGGTCGCCGCGCCCGCGACGGCCACGATGCGCTGCCACGAGAACCCCGGCGCCGCGTCCCAGCCCATCACGATCGCCACGCCCGCGACGGCGAGGAAGAGGAGCGTGATCGCGAGCGTGCGGAAGCGATCGGGGTCGTGCAGCAACGCTCCCGGCCCGCGGCCGAACCTGCCGTGGAACACCGTGCTCTCCCACGTGAGGGCGCCGATCCCGTGCTGCTCGTCGAGGCGCTTCTCGATCCGCATCAGGAACATCCCGGCCCGCATCATCCGGAGGACCTCGGCGAGCCAGATGGTCAGGACGAGGTAGGAGAGGAAGGGCACGAAGACGAGCAGCAGCATGTCGCGGAACGCGGTGTTCGACGCCTGCGAGGCCGCCGCGAAGAGGATCCCGAGCGTCGCGGAGCCGAACGTGAGCGTCGACTGCTGCGACTGCATCGACGTCGTCACCTCGCTCCGGAGCGTCTTGTACTCCTCGAGGAGGATCGTCTCGTTCTTGTCGACGTTCTCCCGGTGGAGCCAGTGCCGCGCCTCCCAGGCTCGGTCGCGGCGTCCCTCGGACCGCAGAGGAAGGCTCCACCGGAGGCGCCGCCCGTCCGTCGGCCAAGGCATCCCGCTCGCCGCTCCGCCGGTGTCGGTCTCGTCTCTGCGCGGCATTGACTCCTCCGGTCGCTTCCGCCGCAGCTCGTAACGATGATCGCAGAGCGGGCGCGATCTGCAAAGGGGCGTTGCGGTGCGTCCGGGGGCGTGCCTACACTCCCCGGGCGATGCCGATCTACGAGTTCGTGTGCATGCAGTGCGAGAGCCACTTCGAGGAGCTCCTCGGAGTGAGCGAGCCCGACCCGGCCTGCCCCGACTGCGGGGCGGAGCGGGTGGCTCGCCAGCTCTCCGTGTTCGCGGCTCACGGCACCGCCGAGCAGCCGAGCTTCGGCGGATCCGGAGGCGGTTGCTGCGGCGGGAGCTGTGGCTGCGGCGCCTGACGCGCTGACGCGCCGGACGGCGCTCGAAGCCCACGCCGCCGAGACGGCGGCCTGCGCCCGGTGCCGGCTGGCCCAGGGGAGGACGCAGGTCGTCTACGGCGTCGGCAACCCGGACGCCGAGCTCATGTTCGTGGGCGAGGCGCCCGGCTTCCACGAGGACAAGCAGGGCTACCCCTTCGTCGGCTCGGCCGGGAAGCTGCTCGACCGCCTGCTCGCGGGCATCGGGCTCGGCCGGTCTGACGTCTACATCGCGAACGTCCTCAAGTGCCGCCCTCCCGGAAACCGCGACCCGCAGCCTGACGAGATCGAGGCGTGCGAGGCGCACCTCTTCCGCCAGATCGAGTTGATCGAGCCGAGGCTCATCGCCACGCTCGGGAACTTCGCCACGAAGCTCCTCTCCGGGAAGCCGCACGGGATCACGCGCGTGCACGGGCGCCCCCAGGAGGCGACGCTGGGCGGGCGTCGCGTCAACCTCTTCCCGATCTACCATCCCGCGGCGGCGCTCTACACGCCCGCGATGCTGAAGACGCTCGAGGAGGACTTCGCCCGCATTCCCGCCCTCCTCGCCGCCCCGCCCGCGGCCCCGGCGCCCCTTCCGGCCGCCGCCGTGATCCCCTTCCCCGCGGTCGCCGCCGCGATCCCCGGGGCGCCCGCCGACGAGCAGCTCGGCCTCTTCTAGCCCTTCGGCGCCGATGCGCCGCTAGGCTGAGCCGATGATCGAGCTCGAGTCGTCCTCGCCCGAGGAGACCGAGCGCATCGCGGCCGCGCTCGCCCGCGAGCTCGAGCGGGGGGACGTCGTCACCGTCGCGGGCGAGCTCGGAGCCGGCAAGACGACGTTCGTGCGCGGAGCCGCGCGCGCGCTCGGGATCGACGCCCCCGTCACGAGCCCGACGTACACGATCGGGAACCGCTACGGAGGAGACCCCGACGTCTCGCACCTCGACCTCTACCGCTTCGAGGGGATGTCGGCGCCCGAGTGGGGCGACCTCGAGGCGTACTTCGAGGACGCCGTCGTCTTCGTCGAGTGGCCGGAGGCGGGAGCCGGATGGCTCCCGCGGCCGCGGGCTCGCGTCCGGTTGCGGCACAGGAACGGCGGGCGTAGACTTGTTCTCCTCGAGGGCGTCGAAAAACCCCTGGAAATCCGCCTATCTTCAGGTGCTGATCCTCGCGTTTGACACCGCCACGGAGGTGGCGACGAGCGCGCTCGTTCGGGACGGCGAAGTGCTGGGCGAGCGCGCGTCGCGCGCCGTCCGCATACTCGACGACGTCGACGAGCTCCTGCGCGCCGCCGGCCTGGCCGCCGGCGACGTCGGAGGCATCGCCGTCGGGCGCGGGCCCGGCAGCTACACCGGGCTCCGCATCGGGCTCGTGACCGCGCGGACGCTCTCGTTCTCGCTCGGCGCGCCCGTCGCCGGCGTCTCGACGCTCGCCGCCCTCGCGGCCGGCGCGCCGGGCGCGTCGCCGCTCCTCGACGGGCGCCGGGGCGAGGTGTTCCTCCTCGCCGAGGGCGAGCCGGCCTGCGTGCCGGCCCAGGATCTCGCCGTCGAGCCCGGGCTCGTCTACGTCGGCGACGGGGCCGTGCGCCACCGCGCCCGTCTCGAGGAGAACGGCGGCGTCGTCCCCCCGGACCGCGACCCGGTGCACGTGCCCTGGGCGCGCCACCACGCCGCGCTCGCGCGGGACTTCGGCCGGGCGGAGGACGCCGAGCCGATCTACCTGCGCGTCCCCGATGCCGAGAGGGCGCTCCGCGCATGATCGAGATCCGGCGTCTCACGCTGACCGACCTCGGCGACATCGAGCGGATCGAGCAGCGCGTCTACCCGACGCCCTGGTCGCGCTCGATGTTCGCCGGCGAGCTGGCCAAGCCGGCCTCGATCTCGCTCGGGGCCTTCACCGACGACGGGCGGCTCCTGGGATACCTGATCGTCTCCCGCTACGTCGACGCCTGGCACGTCATGAACGTGGCCGTCGACACCGAGTGCCGCCGGTCGGGCGTCGCGAGCATGCTCCTCGACCGGCTCTTCGAGCTGACGGCCGGCGATTCCCGCCGGGGGTACACCCTCGAGGTGCGCGTCTCCAACCGGGCCGCGATCGCGCTCTACGAGCGCTTCGGCTTCGAGGCGAGCGGGATGCGGCGCGGCTACTACACGGACAACCGGGAGGACGCGCTCATCATGTGGAAGGACCCCGTCGCGAACCGCGAGGTCGCGAGTGGCTAGACCCGGAGCCTGAGGGCGGCGTGATACTCGGGGTCGAGACGTCGTGCGACGAGACCGCGGTGGCCCTCGTCACGACCGACGGCGAGATCCGGGCGAACGTCGTCGCCTCGCAGGCCGAGCTCCATTCGCGCTACGGGGGCGTCGTCCCCGAGGTGGCGTCTCGGCGCCATCTCGAGCTCGTCGGGCCCGTGCTCTCGGAGGCCCTCGCCCGCGCGGAGGCCGCGCTCGAGGACGTCGAGACCGTGGCGGTCACCCGCGGGCCGGGGCTGATCGGCGCCCTCCTCGTCGGCCTGTCGGCGGCGAAGGCGCTCGCCTGGTCGCGCCGCCTCCCCCTCGTCCCGGTCGACCACCTCCACGGCCACGTCGCCGCGCTCTACCTCCAGCCCGACCCGGTCGACCCGCCTTTCCTCTGCCTCCTCGCCACCGGCGGGCACACGCTCGTGCTCGACGTACGAGACCGCTCTGGCTTCCGCGTCCTCGGGAGGACGCTCGACGACGCCGC
>DATAAQ010000087.1:0-3470 GCA_036260055.1 Gaiellaceae bacterium
ACAACATCAGCCGCAACTGGGGCGTCGAGGGGGACACCGCGGACCCGGCAATCATCGATGTCCGGTTCCGCGCGATGCGGAACTTCATAGCCACGCTCGCGTTCTCGCAGGGGGTGCCGATGATCTCCCACGGCGACGAGATCGCGCGCACCCAGCAGGGCAACAACAACGCCTACTGCCAGGACAACGAGACGTCCTGGTTCGACTGGTCGCTCGACGAGCGGCAGGAGCGCCTGCTCGCCTTCACGCGACGCGTGATCGCGCTCCGCCGCGCGCATCCCGTCTTCCGCCGGGACGAGTTCCTCGCCGGGCGCGAGGCGATGGGGTCGGGGCTCCCGGACGTCTGGTGGTTCCGCCCGGACGGGCGCCGCATGACGCGCCGCGACTGGCAGAACGGCGAGGCCCGCGCGCTCGGCGTCTTCCTCAACGGCGAGGAGATCGGGCGCAAGACGCCGGAGGGCGAGCGCGTCCTCGACGACTCCTTCCTGCTCCTGCTGAACGCCCACCACGAGCCGGTCACGTTCACGCTGCCTCCCCGCCGCTTCGGCGCGCGCTGGGCGGTCGAGCTCTCGACCGTGGAGCCCGAGCGGCGCGACGAAGGGCCGAGCGCGGCGGCGCGCGACCGGGCGCCGGTCGACGCCCGCTCGCTCGTCCTCCTCCGCCGGGCCTAGATGCGCTGCACGTACAGGCTCCAGCTCGGGGCGGGTCTCGGCTTCCGCGAGGCGCGCGCGCTCGTCCCCTACCTCTCGGAGCTCGGCGTCAGCCACCTGTACCTCTCGCCGTCGCTGCAGGCGCGCGCCGGGTCGACGCACGGCTACGACGTCGTCGACCCCACGCGGATCTCCGAGGACCTGGGCGGCGAGGGGGAGTTCCGCGCGCTCTGCACGGCCGGGCTCGACGTCGTCCTCGACATCGTTCCCAACCACATGGCGGCCGGCGAGGAGAACCCCTTCTGGCCGGACGCGTTCGACCCGGGGCGGCGGTTCTTCGACATCGACGAGCTCGGCGGCGTCCGGGTGGAGGACCCCGCCGTCTTCGAGCTCACGCACCGCAAGGTGCTCGAGCTCGTCGGCGAGGGGCTCGTCGAGGGCCTCCGGGTCGACCACGTCGACGGGCTCGCCGACCCTCGCGGCTACCTCGAGCGGCTCCGCGACGAGGGCGTCCGGCGGGTCTGGGTGGAGAAGATCCTCGAGCCCGGCGAGGAGCTCCGCGACTGGCCGGTCGAGGGCACGACCGGGTACGAGTTCGCCAACGACGTCACCGCCCTCTTCGTCGACCCGGCCGGGGAGGAGGCGCTCACGCGGCTCTACCAGGAGCGGACCGGCGAGACGGCCGCGTTCTCGGACATGGCGGCGCGGGCCAAGCGGGAGCAGGTGGTGACGACCTTCCGGCCAGAGGTGGAGCGGCTGCGACGCCTCTGGGAGGGGCCGGGGCTCGAGGACGGGCTCGCCGCGCTCCCGGTCTACCGCACGTACGTCGAGCCCTGGAGCGGCCGGGTGGACGCGGCCGACAGGGCGGCGCTCGCCGGCGTGGGGGAGGAGCTCCGCCGGGCGCTCCTCCTCGAGGAGCGGGGCCACGGCGAGCTCGTCAAGCGCTTCCAGCAGACGACGGGCGCCGTGATGGCGAAGGGCGTCGAGGACACCGCGTTCTACCGTTACCACCGGCTCGTCGCGCTGAACGAGGTGGGGGGCGACCCCGGCCGCTTCGGGCTCCCGGTCGCCGAGTTCCACGAGGCGAACGCCGAGCGGCTGCGGCGCTTCCCCCGCCACCTGCTCGCCACGACGACGCACGACACGAAGCGGAGCGGCGACGTCCGCGCGCGCATCGCCGCGTTCGCGGGCCTCGCGGAGGAGTGGGCCGAGCGCGTCCGTGGCTGGCGGGCGCTCGAGGATCCGAACGAGGACTACCTCCTCTGGCAAACGCTCGTCGGCGCATGGCCCCTCGAGCGCGAGCGGCTCGCGGCGTACATGGAGAAGGCCCTCCGCGAGGCGAAGGTCAACACGACGTGGGTCGACCCGGACGAGGCGCACGAGCGGCGCGTCCGCGAGGCCATCGAGCGTCTCTACGAGTCGCCCCCGGGCGACTTCGAGCCCTTCGCCGCCCGGATCGCCGCCGAGGGGCGCCGGAACGCCCTCGGCATGACGCTCCTGAAGCTGACCGCTCCCGGCGTGCCCGACGTGTACCAGGGAGACGAGGTCGAACTGCTCGCCCTCGTCGACCCCGACAACCGCCGGCCGGTGGACTGGGAGCGGCGCCGGCGCGCCCTCCTCGACCCGCCGCCGAAGCTGCGCACGATCCTCGCCGCGCTCGACCTGCGGAGGCGGCGCCCGCGTGCCTTCGAGGGCGCCTACGAGCCTCTCGAGGCGGGCCCTTCCGTCTGCGCGTTCGAGCGCGGAGGCGAGGTGCGCGTGGCCGTCCCGATCCGCCCCGGCGCCGCGAAGCCCGCCTTCCCCGGCTGGCACGACGTCCTTCCCGAGCTTCCCGTCGGGCTCTACGAGCGGTAGCGTCCCCGGCATGGATCGGAAGGTCGCAGTCCTCGGAGCCGGGAAGGCGGGCGAGGCGCTGATCGCCGGCGTGCTCTCCTCCGGGTGGCGGAACGCCGACGAGATCGTGGCGACGGCGCGCCACCAGGAGCGGCTCGACGGGCTCGTCGAGCGCTACGGGATCGGCGCGACGCGCTCGAACACGGAGGCCGTGCGCGACGCGGCCATCGTCGTCGTCGCAGTGAAGCCGCAGGACATCGAGGAGCTGCTCGCGGAGATCGCGGGCGCGCTCACGCCCGAGCAGACGGTCATCTCGATCGCCGCCGCGATCCCGACGTCGCTCATCGAGCGGCATCTGAGCGAGCGCGTGCCGGTCGTGCGGGCGATGCCGAACACGCCCGTGACGGTGCACGAGGGCATGGCGGGGATCGCCGCGGGGACGTACGCGGAGGAGGCGCATCTCGCGCGGGCGGAGGAGGTCCTGCGCTCGGTCGGCCGCTCCGTCCGCGTGGACGAGGGCTACATGGACGCGATCACGGCCGTCTCCGGCTCGGGGCCCGCCTACTTCGCGCTCCTGGCGGAGTCGATGATCGAGGCGGGCATCCTCCTCGGGCTCTCGCGCGAGGTGGCGACGGATCTCGTCGTCCAGACGATGCTCGGGACGGCGAAGCTCCTGCGGGACGAGAAGATGCATCCGGTCGAGCTGCGCGAGATGGTCACGTCCCCCGGAGGAACGACGATCGCGGCGATCCGGGAGCTCGAGCAGGCGGGCGTGCGGGCCGCCTTCCTGAACGCGATCCAGGCGGCGATGCGGCGCTCGCAGGAGCTCGCCCGCGGGCACTGAGCCCGCGACTCGCAGAACGGCCTCTAGCGCAGCGCCGGCAGCGGGTTCACGGCGGCGCCGCGGACCCGGACCTCGAAGTGGAGGTGCGGGCCGGTCGCGTTCCCGGTCGCGCCGACGCGTCCGATGCGGGCGCCGCGGCCGAC
>DATAAQ010000088.1:0-2120 GCA_036260055.1 Gaiellaceae bacterium
CCGCGACGCCGGCCTCCTCGAGGAGCCGGCTCGCCAGCTCAGGCGCCGGCAGCGGCGCACCGCTGACGTTCGGGAAGACGTAGAACGCTCCCTGCGGCGTGCGGCACGCGACGCCCGGGAGGGCGTTCAACCCCTCGACGACGAGGTCGCGCCGGCGGCGGAACTCGTCCACCATCGCGCGGACCGGCTCCTGGGGCCCGGTCAGGGCGGCGATCCCTGCGTGCTGGACGAACGGCGGCACGCAGGAGGTCGAGTTGATGAAGAAGCGGACGATCGGGTCGACGAGCGGCTCGGGCACCGCCGCGAACCCGCACCGCCAGCCGGTCATCGCGTAGGTCTTCGAGAGCCCGTCGAGGATGACCGTCCGCTCGAGCATCCCCGGGGAGGTCGCGATGCTCGTGAACTCGCCGTCGTAGAGGATCTGCGAGTAGATCTCGTCCGAGAGCACCCAGGCGTTCGTCTCCGCGATCAGCTGGGCCGCCTGGACGAGCTCCTCCGCCCCGATCACGCCGCCCGTCGGGTTCTCAGGCGAGTTCAGGATGACGAGCTTCGTCCGCTCGCTGAGGCGCTCGGCAAGGTCGCTCACGTCGAAGACGAAGTCGCGCTCCTCCAGCAAGGGAAGCGGGACGGGCGTGGCGCCGGACCAGGTGATCGCCGACTCGTAGATGGGGAAACCCGGATCCGGGTAGACGACCTCGTCGCCCGGGTTGCAGGTGGCGAGGATCGTGAAGAAGAGGAACGGCTTGCCGCCGTTCGCGACGAGGCAGCGGTCCGGCGAGATGTCGATTCCGCGCGAGGCCGTGAAGTACGCGGCGATCGCCTCCCGGAACTCGGGGATGCCGTTCGCCGGGCAGTAGCGCGTCTCGCCGGCCCGGATCGCCTCCGCGGCGGCCTCGCAGATGTGCTCGGGAGTCGCGAAGTCGGGCTCCCCCACCTCCAGATGGATGACGTCTTTCCCCTGCCGCTCGAGCTCCTTGGCGCGGACGAGCACGTCGAAGGCCGTCTCCGTGCCGAGCCGCTCGAGGCTCTCGGCGAGGCCGAGCGTCGTCGTCTCCGCCTTCATCGCAGGCGAGGATAATCCCCGCCCGCCAGAAGAGCGAGCGCGCGAGCCAGGACACGCGCCCCGAGCTCGCACTGCTCGGGCGGCGTGTACTCCTCGGGGGAGTGGCTGACGCCGCCGCGACTCGGGACGAAGAGCATCGCGGCGGGGACGTGGCGCGCGAGGATCATCGCGTCGTGCCCGGCGCCGCTCGCGATCGGGACGTGCGACGCCTCCTCGGCAACGGCCGCGCGGGCGAGCACGTCGCGAAGCTCCGCATCGAGGGGAACCGGCTCCAGCCGGTGGAGCTCCTCGATCTCGGCCTCGAGCCACTCGTCCTGGGCAACCCGCTCGATCACCTCGCGCGCGAACGTTTCGGCGCGCCCGAACCCTTCCGCGCTCGACGAGCGGACGTCGACGGTGAAATCCGCGAGGCCCGGAATGACGTTCGTCCCACCCGGCTCCACGGCGATGCGACCGACGTTCGCCGTCATGTCGTCGCGGTTCCGCGCCTCGTCGCGGAGGGCGACGACGATGCGCGCGGCGCCGGCGAGCGCGTCGCGCCGGAGCGGCATCGGGGTCGTGCCGGCGTGGTTCGCCTCGCCGCGGAGACGGACGCGGAGCGCGAGCAGCCCGGCGATGGCCGTCACGACGCCGACGTCCACGCCCGCCTGCTCGAGGACGGGGCCTTGCTCGATATGGAGCTCGAGATAGGCGCCGACCTCGTCGATCGCGCGGGCCTCGCCGAGACGGTCGAAGTCGAAGCCGGCCGCGCCCATCGCGGCCGCGACGCCGCGCCGGCGCCATTCGTCCGGGCGCGGCTCGCCGACGAACGAGCGGCTGCCGAGGAAGCCCGTTCCGAAGCGGACCCCCTCCTCGTCGTTGAACGAGACGAGCCAAAGCGGGCGGCGCGGCTCGAACCCCTCGGTCTTCAGCGCCTCGAGGGCGGCGAGCCCCGCAAGGACGCCGAGGGCGCCGTCGAAGCGGCCGCCGCGCGGGACGGTGTCGAGGTGCGATCCAACCACGACGGCCTTTCCCTCGCCGGCCTGCCACTTGCCCACGACGTTCCCCGCCGCATCGA
>DATAAQ010000089.1:0-15328 GCA_036260055.1 Gaiellaceae bacterium
TACGAGATCATGCTGCTGCTCGACTCCGAGCTCGCCGACGAGCGCCAGAGCGAGATCGTCTCGCGCGCGAGGGAGCTCGTGGAGAAGCGTGGAGGCACGTGGCAGGCGCACGAGCCGTGGGGCCGACGCAAGCTCGCGTACGAGATCCGGCACAAGGACGAGGCGTTCTACCACCTGCTCCACGTCGAGTGCGACGCCGAGACCCTCGCCGAGCTGACGCGCGTGCTCAAGATCACGGACGGCGTCGTCAGGCACATGGCCGTCCGGCGGCCCGCCGCGCCGGCGCGACCGGCGCGCGAGTCCGTCCCCGCGGCCCGGTAGTGTAGGAACACACGTTCGACTCGAGGAGCTGAGAAGACATGGCCGGAGACATCAACCGCGTGACCCTCGTCGGTCGCCTCACCCGCGACCCGGAGCTTCGGCACCTGCCGTCCGGGCAGCCTGTGCTCCAGCTCGGGCTCGCCGTCAACGGAAGGCAGCGCGACGACGGCGGCAACTGGGTGGACAAGCCGAATTTCTTCGACGTCAAGGTCTTCGGCAACCAGGCCGAGATGCTGTCGCAGCACCTCGCGAAGGGGCGCCGCGTCGGGATCGACGGCCGGCTCGACTGGTCCTCGTGGGAAGCGCAGGACGGCACGAAGCGCTCGAAGGTCGAGGTCGTCGCCTTCCAGGTGCAGTTCCTCGACAGCCGCGGCGACGCCGAGGCGGGCAACCAGTACATCCCCTCCTCCGACGTGACGGCCGACCAGTCCGACTTCGTCCGCGCCGGCTCGAGCGCCGCGGCCGACGACGACATCCCCTTCTAGCCGGCAAAAGGAGCGAGGACGATGGCACCGCCACAGGGGAAGCAGCAGGGAGGCCGCCGGCGCGCGGCCGCCTCGACGGGCCCGGCCCGGCGGAAGAGCTGCTACTTCTGCAAGGAGAAGATCGAGGAAGTCGACTACAAGAACTACAACCAGCTCCGCCGCTACGTCTCCGAGAAGGGCAAGATCCGCTCCCGCCGGATCACGGGAGCGTGCCGCCGCCACCAGGACCAGATCGCCGTGGCGGTCAAGCGCGCGCGCGAGGTCGCGCTCCTGCCCTACGTCTCCGGCTAGCGGATGGACGTCATCCTCCTGCAGGACGTCGACAAGGTCGGCCTCCGCGGCGAGGTAGTGTCGGTCTCGCGCGGCTTCATGAGGAACTACCTGCAGCCGCGGGGACTCGCGGCCACCGCGACGCCCGCCCGCGTGGCCGAGGTCGAGCGGCGCGAGGCGGAGCGGGCCCGCCACGAGGCGCGGAGCTTCGAGCAGGCGCAGGACATCGCCGAGACGCTCCGCAAGACGGTCCTTCGCTTCGAGGTCAATGCCGGCCCTCAGGGGACGCTGTTCGGCTCGGTCACGCCGACGGACATCGCCGACGAGCTCTGGCGGGCGCGGAAGATCCGTGTCGACCGGCGGAAGATCGACCTCCCCGACCCGATCAAGCGAGTCGGCCGCTACGAGGTCCCGATCGACGTCTTCCAGGACGTGCGCGTCGAGGTGAAGACGCTCGTCGTCCCGCTCGGCGGCGAGCTGCCGCCGGAGCAGGAGGCCGAGGCCGAGCCCGGCGAGGGGGCCGACGAGGACTCCGGACTCGGGCCCGAGCCCGCCGAGACCGAGCGCGAGCTCGTCGACCCCTCCGCAGAGCCCTCCTGAGAGGCGGGGCCGTCGTCCACAGCGATGTGGACGGCGGCGCGAACTTCCCGCTCGGAGCGCCCGGATCCGTCCACAGGCACCGTGTGCGACAGCGGGGTGCCGTCCGGCGCAACTGGGAACATACGTTTCCTTCTGCCTGCAAGCACGGCTCGCCGGCGTGTGGACGGCGCCGGCTTTTCGACAGAGAGACAAGCGGTTTCCAGTCATGTCTAATGGGCCGATCGCGACGACTGTCCGGGACACCTCCGCGGCCCCCGTGCCGCCCCAGAACCTCGACGCCGAGGAGTCGGTTCTCGGCGCGATGATGCTCTCCCCGGGCGCGATCGCGGCCGTCAGCGAGGTGCTCTCGGCTGACGGGCGCGAGTTCTACCGGGAGAGCCACGCGAAGATGTACCGCGCGGCCCTCGCGCTCTACGCGAAGGGGGAGCCGGTCGACGCGATCACGCTCGTCGACCAGCTCGACGAGCGCGGCGAGCTCGAGGACGTCGGCGGCAAGGTCCGCGTGCACGAGCTCGCGGCGCTCGTGCCGGCGAGCGCGAACGCGGGGCACTACGCCCGGATCGTCAAGGAGACCGCGACGCTCCGCGGCCTCATCCGCGCGGGCGGCGAGATCGCCCGCCTCGGCTGGGAGCGGCCGGGAGAGACGACGGAGCTCGTCGACCAGGCGGAGCAGATCCTCTTCGATCTCTCGCAGGAGCGCGCCCAGGGCGAGTTCAGCCACATCGAGCAGCTGCTGAAGGAGAGCTTCGACCGGATCACCGCGCTGTACGAGTCCGGCGCCGACGTGACCGGCATGCCCTCGGGATTCCGGGACCTCGACCGCATCACGTCCGGTTTCCAGGAGGGCAACCTCGTGATCCTGGCGGCGCGCCCGAGCATGGGGAAGTCGGCCCTCGGGCTCGGGATCGCAGCCAATCTGGCCGTGCGCAAGAACGTCCCCGTGGCGCTGTTCACGCTCGAGATGTCCAAGGCGGAGGTGACACAGCGGCTGATGTGCAGCGAGGCCAAGGTCGAGTCGCAGCGCCTCCGTACGGGGAAGCTCTCGGCCGACGACTGGCCGCGCCTCACCGCCGCGTGCGACAAGCTCGCGAAGGCGCCGATCTACGTCGACGACTCGGGCGGGATCACGATGATGGAGATCCGCTCGAAGGCGCGGCGGCTGAAGTCGAAGCACCCGGAGCTCGGCCTCCTCATCGTGGACTACCTCCAGCTCATGACGTCGGGGACCAACCCCGAGAACCGTGTCCAGGAGGTCTCGCAGATCTCGCGCTCGCTGAAGGTGCTCGCCCGCGATCTCGAGGTGCCGATCATCGCGCTCTCCCAGCTCTCCCGCGCGGTCGAGCAGCGCCACGACAAGCGCCCGATCCTCTCGGATCTCCGGGAGTCGGGCAGCCTCGAGCAGGACGCGGACATCGTCTGCTTCATCTACCGGGACGAGTACTACGCGGGCGAGGACTCCGACCAGCAGGGCCTCGCCGAGGTGATCGTCGCCAAGCACCGCAACGGCCCCACCGACACGGTCAAGCTCTCCTTCCTCAAGCGCTACGCGAAGTTCGCCGACCTCGCGGCCGCCTGACGGCCTGGTGCCGCTCTAAGCTCCAGTCCATGCCTGCGACGGTCATCGTCGGCGCGCAGTGGGGCGACGAGGGCAAGGGGAAGATCGTCGACCTGCTCGCGCGCGACTCCGACGTCGTCTGCCGCTACCAGGGCGGCCCGAACGCCGGCCACACGATCGTCCGCGACGGCGAGACGTTCAAGCTGCACCACGTTCCCTCGGGGATCCTGTACCCAGGCACCGTGTGCGTCGTCGGGGCGGGCTGCGTCGTCGACCCGGGCCTCCTCGTACGCGAACTCGACGAGCTCGAGGCGCGCGCCATAGCCACGGAGGGCGTTCGCATCTCCGGGAACGCGCACATGATCATGCCGTGGCACGTCGCGCTCGACTCGGCGAGCGAGCGGCGGCTCGGCAAGCTGCAGATCGGAACCACGCGACGCGGCATCGGCCCCGCCTACGCCGACAAGGCCGCCCGCATCGGGATTCGCGTGCAGGACATGCTCGATCCCAAGATCCTGCGCCAGAAGTTCGAGACGGCGCTCGCGGAGAAGAACGTCCAGCTCGAGCGGCTGCACGACGCCGACCCGCTCGAGCCCGAGCGGCTGGCGGACGAGATGGAGGCCTGTGCCGCCCGCCTGCGCCCCTACGTCGCCGACACCTCGCTGCTCGTCGACCGGGCGCTCCGCGACGGCCGCCGGGTGCTCCTCGAAGGCGCCCAGGGAACGCTCCTCGACGTCGACCACGGCACGTATCCCTTCGTCACGTCCTCGAACCCGGTCGCGGGCGCGGCCGCAACGGGGGTCGGGATCGGCCCGACGCGGATCGACAGCGTGCTCGGCGTCACGAAGGCGTACGTCACGCGGGTCGGCGAGGGGCCGTTCCCGACGGAGATCGAGGGGGCAGACCAGGGGCGCGTTCGCGAGCTCGGCGGCGAGTACGGGACGACGACCGGACGCGAGCGGCGCTGCGGCTGGCTCGATCTCGTCGCACTCCGCTTCGCCGTGCGCGTCAACGGGATGACCGCGCTCGCGCTCACGAAGCTCGACGTCCTGTCGGCGTTCGCCGAGATCCCCGTCTGCACGCGGTACCGCTTGCCGGACGGCTCGGAGACGGAGGAGTTTCCGGCGCACCAGAGCGACTTCCACCATGCCGAGCCGGTGTACGAGACGCTCCGCGGATGGCAGGAGCCCCTCGACGGCGTCGAGGAGCTCGGCGACCTGCCCGCGGCCGCCCGCCGCTACGTGGAGCGCGTCGAGTCCGGGCTCGACGTCGAGGTCTCGCTCGTCTCCCTCGGCGCCGAGCGCGAGCGCGTCGTGACGCCGCGCGGCCTCGCGGCCGTCGCCGGCGGCTGAGGAGCGTCCGGCCGGGGCCCCGCCGTCGCCCTCACGAGGACGGGCGAAGGTCGTCGGGAGCATTGACGTTGACGAGCTCGCCGGCGTCGAGCTCGATCACGCGCGCACGGAGCTCGGCAAGCGCGTCGCGGAGAGCGAGATCTCCCGCCGCGATCCGCCGCTCGAGCACGGGCAGCGCCGAGCGCCGGTAGGCGCCGGGGAGCGGGCCGGTCTGGGGGACGGCCGCCTGGACGCCGTCCGCGGCCTCCGCCAGCGAGCGCAGGAGCGCGGGCGTCACCCGCGGCATGTCGGTCGGCAGGAACACGCAGAGGTCCTCCGCCGCGAGCCGCAGGCCGGCCGCGAGGCCGACGACGGGCGCCCGGACGTCGCTCCCGTCGTCGTGCACGCGAAACGGAAGCGGCAGCGCGTCAACGGCCTTGCCGACGGCCAGGACGTCGCCGAACGTCTCCTCGAGGAGGCGGTAGGCCCGCTCCGCGAGCGTCTCTCCGCGAATGCGCGCCAGGGCCTTCGGCGACCCGAAGCGGCGGCTCGCGCCGCCGACGAGGAGGACGCCGGTTACGCGCGGCCGACCGCGTACCACGCGCGGGCGCTCAGGTGGAAGGGCCCTCGGGGCGACCCGAGCCGCCGCTCGTACTCGGCGCGGAGCACCTCCCGCTGCTCGTCGTCCAGGGAGACGACGTGCGCGCCCGCGGGCCCCACGCCCATCGAGTAGGGCTCCCAGAGGTCGGCGAAGCTCTCGTAGGCGGCCGAGACGACGAGCTCGCCCGCCTCCACGTCGACGAGCCCGCACGCCCGCCAGAGCTCCGCGAGCTCGCCCGCCTCGCCGAAGCGCATGCTCGTCCGCTCGTCCGGCCCGGCGGCAAGCTCGGGGGCGACGGCGGCCGCCGCGTCCCAGAACACCCGGAGGAGGGTCATCTCGCCCGGGTAGTCCCAGACACAGGCAGCCACGGCCCCGCCGGGCCGCGCGACGCGCCGCATCTCGCGGACCCCCACCTCCGGGTCGGCCATGAAGTTGACGACGAGCTGGGCCAGCACCGCGTCGAACTGGTCGGCGGCGAACGGCAGCTTCTCGGCCGACGCGCGGCGGACGTCCACGCCCGGCAGGCGCTCGCCCACGGCGGCGACGAACGGCTCGGACGGGTCGACGGCGGCCACGTTCTCGGCGCCCACGCGCTCGGCGAGCACGCGGGTGAGCGCGCCGGGGCCGCTGCCGACGTCGAGGACTCGTTGCCCTGCCCGTACCCCCGCCGCGTCTGCGAGCGCCTCGCCGAGCTCCGAGCCGTACCGTCCGACGTGGCGGTCGTACGCGTCGGCCGCGACCGCGAACGTCACTCGACCCTCCAGGGCTCCGAGTACACGTTGACGCGCCCGCCGCGCACGAAGCCGCAGAGGGTCATCCCGCGGTCGAGCGCCAGCTCGACGGCGAGCGTCGACGGAGCGCCGACGGCCACGAGCACGGGACAGCCGGCGACTGCGGCCTTCTGCACGAGCTCGAACGAGAGCCGCCCGCTCACACAGAGGACGTGGTCGGCGAGCGGGAGCAGGCCGCCGAGGAACGCCCGCCCGATCACCTTGTCCATCGCGTTGTGCCGGCCGACGTCCTCGCGGACGTGGAAGAGCGTGCCGTCCGTGCCGAAGAGGCCCGTCGCGTGCAGCCCGCCGGTCGCTGCGAACGCCGGCTGCGCAGCGCGCAGTCGCTCCGGGAGCTCGGCGACGAGGCTCGCCGCGACGCGGGCGGGGCCCTCCACGCGGGGAGCCTCGACGGCGACCGCCTCGAGCGCTCCCTTCCCACACACCCCGCAGGACGACGACGTGTAGAAGTGCCGCTGGAGCCCGCTCAGGTCGACTTCGCCCTCGACCTGCACCTCGACGGTGTTCGCGGCGAGATCTGCGGGCGGCCCGGCCGAGACCGCGGGAACTCCCTCGGAGCGGAGGAAGCCCACGGCGAGCTCGTCGTCGTGGCCGGGCGTCCGCATGGTGACGGCGACGGGTACACCGCCGACCCGGATCTCGAGTGGCTCCTCGACCGCGACCTCGTCCCGCTCCCGGACGGCGTCGGGGAGCCGCACGACCTCGACGCGCCCGGCCGAGTAGGGCGGCACGACGCTCATGGGAGCCAGCGTACCTTCGCGGAGAAGGTGAGCGGCTCCCGCGGCCGGGAGCCGCTCGGCGGAAAGGAGGTGACCGCGGTCTGCGGTCGAGCCGCTACGGCGACGGCTCGGGGATCACCCCATCCGTAGAGATGCCGCTCGGCCCGAAACCTTGCAGCCCCGACCGCGGCTCAGGGCGGCCGCCGCAATCGCGCTCTCGAGGTCGATGGCCAGGCGGCTCTTCGTCACGTAGCCGGCGGCGCCCGCCCGGCGGGCGCGGTCGACGTCCGAGGCGCAGTCCGATCCCGAGACGATGACGACGCTCGCCGTGGGCAGCGTGGCGAGGATCCGGACCGTAGCCTCGACGCCGTCGAGGACGGGCATGTCGAGATCCATGAGGACGAGGTCGGGAGCGAGGTCCTGCGCGAGCCGGACGGCCTCGAGGCCGTCGTGCGCGGAGCCCACGACGAGGACGCGCTCGTCCCCGCCCAGGAGCAACGCGAGCGTCTCCAGGAACAGCGGTTGGTCGTCGACGAGGAGGACGCGGAGCGGCGAGCGTCTCACGTCCGGGGAGAAGCCGCGCCGAGCGGAAACTTGCGCCGGGCCGGGGAAGTTCCCCCGTCCGGGTGAGCCCTCACGGAAGCGCCGAGGACGGGCCGCCCACGACGTCGGCCACCTCGCCGGTCACGTCGCCGGCGACGTCCTCGACGGCCGGAAGTCCGATCCCGGTGCCGGCGACGACCTCGACCGCCTGCGAGGTCGCCCCGACCGCCGTCGCGACCGTGGCGGTCGCCGTGCCGACGAGCGTCTCGGCGGAGGGGCCGCCTGGACCCGCGTCGGGGCCGGCGGGGGCGGCCGCCTCGGCGCGCGCGGGGGGCCCGGCACGGCCCTCCCGCTTCCGTTCCGCCGCGCGCTCGCGCCGTGCGGTCCGCCGGGAGGGGGCGGCTTCCCGGGCGGCGAGCGGCCGGGCGACGGGATGGTCGAACGCGCGGCGCGGCGCCCCGTAGGCGGAAGCGTCCACGCCCTGGTCGGGCAGGGCGGCCGAGACCGCCGCCGGCGGGCCATCCCGCTCGGGCACCAGCGCGGGGCCGGCGACGAGCGCCGCGCCCACAGCCGCGACCCCCGCCGCGACCTTGGCGGCGGAGGCGCCGCCGAGCGCCGACTTCAGGGTGGCCGCGAGCCCGCCGAGGTCGAGAACGGCGAAGAGGCCGCCCCGGCGCTGCGGCGTCTCGTCGGCCAGGATGGCCGCGAGCGAGCGCCGCGCGCGGAAGATCAGCGTCTCGACCGCCGGGACGGTGACGCCCAGCTCCGCGGCGATCTCGCGGTAGGACAGACCCCGCCACTCGCGGAGGAGGATGGCGCGCCGCTGCTGCTCCGGGATGCGCGCGAGCGCCTGCTCGAGCCCCACACGGCTGTCGCCCTGGTCGGGGCGGGCGGCCGCCTCCGCGAGCGCCTGCGGGTCGCTCAGGACCTCCAGCCGGCCGCGCCGTCCTCGCGTGCGGTAGCGCGCGAGGCAGACGTTCCTCGCGATCGTGAGCAGCCAGTTCAGCTCCACGACGGGGACGACGCCCCGCTGCAACCCGCGGACGGCATGGAGGAACGTCGTCTGGGCGGCGTCCTCCGCCTCGTCGCGGCTGCCGAGCTTGTACAGGCAGTAGCCGTAGATGCGGTCGTAGTGGCGAGTGCACAGCGACGCCGCGGCATCGCTCTCGGCGCGCGCTCTGCTCGGATCTGCGGCCATGACTCCCTCTTCGACTGCGGCGGTCGAAGTGTGCGTGACGACGGGCGCCAAGGCAAGTCCGCCCACGGCCCACGACTATCATCAGCGCCATCGACGTCCTGCGGCTCACCGAGCTCCTACCGCAGCTGCCGCGTGAGCGGACGAAGCTGCTCGACAACCTCGGGCGCGTGCGCCGGGAGATCGGGGCGCTGACGCCCGAGCTCTCGGACGCGGTCGCCGACCACATGAACATCCGCCGCGGCGAGGTCCACGAGGTCGTCTCCTTCTACTCGTTCCTGCGCGTGGCGACGGACGCCGTCCGCGTCTGCATCGGGCCGGTCTGCGACTGTCTCGGCGCCAGGGACGTACTCGCGCGCGAGCAGGAGGCGAACGGCGCCGTGCCGGTCCTCGGCGTCGAGTGCCTCGGCCACTGCGACCTCGCGCCCGTCCTGCTCCGGGGAGACGTCGTCGAGCCGTCCGTCGTCCACCGGACGAACGAGGGCGCCTCGCTCGGCCTCTCGGCGCCGGACGAGACGATCGCCGACTACGAGGCGCGCGGCGGCTACGCGGCGCTCCGCGAGCTGCCCGCCGGGGAGCAGGTCGTCGAGGAGCTCAAGGCATCCGGCCTCGCTGGCTACGGCGGCGCCGGCTTCCCGACGGGGTTGAAGTGGGAGGCGGTGGGGAAGGAGCCGGCCCCGCGCTACGTCGTCGTCAACGCGGACGAGGGCGAGCCGGGCACGATCAAGGACCGCTACGTGATGGAGCTGCGTCCGCACCTCGTGCTCGAGGGGATGCTCGTCGCGATGCGCTTCGCGGACGCGAGCGAGGGCTTCATCTACCTCCGCGAAGAGTATGCGACCGCGCGGGCGCGCCTCGCGCGCGCCATCGAGGAGGCCCGCGAGGCCGGGCTGCTCGAGGGACTCTCCGTCGAGCTCGTCGTCGGCGCCGGCGCGTACATCTGCGGCGAGGAGACGGCGATGCTCGAGTCGATGGAAGGCCGGCGCGGCATGCCGCGGCTCAAGCCTCCTTTCCCGAGCCAGGTCGGCTACCTCGGGCGTCCGACGCTCATCAACAACGTCGAGACGCTCGCGCACGTGCCCGCCATTCTGCGTGACGGCGGAGCGGCCTGGCCGCGCGTTCGCCTGTGGTCGGTCTCCGGCGCCGTCCACCGGCCGGGATGCTACGAGGCCCCCCTCGACGTGACCCTGCGGGAGCTGATCGACGGCCATGCCGGCGGCGCGACGGAGGAGATCGGCGCGGTCGTGCCCGGCGGCGCGGCGAGCGGCGTGCTCCCGCCCGACGCGCTCGACGTGCCCCTCACGCGTGAGGCGCTGGGGGAGTGGGGCGTCGGCCCCGGCTCGGCGGGCGTCCAGGTCTTTCCCAAGAGCTACGTCCCGCTCCGCCTCCTCGCGGAGACGATGCGCTTCTTCGCAGAGGAGTCCTGCCAGAAGTGCACGCCGTGCCGGATCGGCAACCGGGGCATGCACCACCTCCTGGAGGAGCTCGCCCGCGGGCGCACGGCCATGCCGCGGGCACAGGCGGAGGAGTGGCTCGACGCGATGGCGGCCACGTCGATCTGCGGCCTGGGCCAGGGCGCCCCCTTCCCCGTGCGCGCCGCGTTTCGGTACTGGCCGGACGTCTTCGAGCCCCTCGAGGAGCCCGCAGTACGATGAAGGCGGCCATGGTCGAGTTCACGCTGGACGGCCGCACCGTCAGCGCGCCCCAGGGCGAGCTCCTCGTCCACGCGGCCGCGCGCCACGGCGTCTTCATCCCCACCCTCTGCCACGACGACAAGCTCGACCCCTACGGCGGCTGCCGGATGTGCGTCGTCGCCGTCGAGGGCTCGCCCCGCCCGCTCCCCGCCTGCGCGACGCGTGTCGCGGAGGGCATGTCGGTGTCCACGAACAGCGCCGTGCCGCAGTACCAGAGGACGCTGACGGAGATGCTGCTCGCGGAGCACCTGAACCCCGATCCCGGCGGGCGTCCGAACGAGCTCGTCGACCTGGCGGAGGAGCTCGGCGCCGAAGCTCCGTTCATCCTCCCCGACGCCAAGCGCGAGCCCTACGACGACCGCAACCGCTTCATGGGCTACGACCCGGACGCGTGCATCCTCTGCGCCCGGTGCGTCCGCTACACGCAGGAGGTCATGCAGTGCTCTGCGCTCTCGCTCGAGGGCCGCGGTCCGCACGCGCGAGTCGTCCCGACCCACGGGCACTCCTGGCTCGACACCGAGTGCGAGCTCTGCGGCGGCTGCCTCGGCGCCTGCCCCACCGGCGCGATCTACGAGAAGTTCGAGGAGGGGACCGAGCGCCCCGAGCGCGCGCTCGAGAAGGTGAAGTCGACCTGCACGTTCTGCGGCGTCGGCTGCCAAATCGACGTGAACGTCGACGCCGAGACGAAACGGATCGTGAAGGTGACGAGCGACCCGAGCTACGTCTCCAACGAGGGCAACCTCTGCGTCAAGGGCCGCTTCGCCTTCAACTTCGTCCACCACCCCGAGCGCCTCACGGATCCCCTCGTCCGGGCCGACGACGGCGAGCTCCATCCGACGACGTGGGAGCACGCCCTCGAGACGGCGGCGCAGGGCCTCCTCCGCGTCAAGGAGCAGCACGGGCCCCAGGCGATCGGCTTTCTCTCCTCGGCACGCCTGACGATGGAGGAGAACTTCCTCATCCAGAAGCTCGCCCGCACGGCGATCGGGACGAACTCCGTCCACTCGTGCGAGGCCACCTGACACGCTCCGACGCTCTACGGCCTGGTCAGGTCGTTAGGCAGAGGCGCCACCACCAACTCGATCCCCGAGATCGAGAACGCCCGCTTCATCCTCGTGATCGGCTCGAACACGACCGAGGCGCACCCCGTGCTCGCGCTGCGCATGAAGAAGGCGGTGCGCAAGGGGGCCACGCTCGTCGTCGCGGACCCGCGCAAGATCTGGCTGACGAAGCTCGCCAAGCGCCATCTCCAGCTCCGCCCGGGGTCGGACGTCTGGCTCGTGAACGCGCTCATGCACGTCATCCTCCGCGAGGGGCTCCAGGACGACGACTACATCCGCGAGTTCACCGAGGACTTCGACGCCGTCGCCGAGGTCGTCGCGCGCTACACGCCGGAGGAGGCGGAGGAGGTCACGGGCGTGCCCGCCGGCGACATCGTCGCAACCGCGCGGGAGTACGCGACCGAGCGGCACGCCGCCATCTTCTACACGCTCGGCATCACCGAGCACGCGTGCGCCGTCGACAACATCTGGTCCCTCTCCAACCTCGTGCTCATGACCGGTCACCTCGGCTACGAGTCGACGGGGCTGAACGCGCTGCGGGGACAGAACAACGTCCAGGGGCTCAACGACGCGGGCGCCAACCCCGCGTACCTGCCCGGGTACCAGCCGGTGGACGACCCCGAGATCCGGCGCAAGTTCGCGGAGGCGTGGGGCGTCGAGGTCCCGACGACGCCCGGCTACCGCCTCGACCAGATGATGTCGGGCCTCCACGACGGGCGTATCCGGGCGCTCTACCTCATCGGCGAGAACCCGGCCCAGACCGAGCCGAACGCCCACCACGTGGAGGAGGGGCTCGCCGGCCTCGACTTCATCGTGGCGCAGGACCTCTTCCTCAACGACTCCTCGGCGAAGTACGCCGACGTGGTCTTCCCCGCCTCGAGCTTCGCCGAGAAGGAAGGGACGTTCACGAACACGGAGCGGCGCGTCAACCGCGTGCGGAAAGCGGTGCCCTGCCCGGGCAACGCGCGCGAGGATCTCCGCATCGTCGTCGACATGGCGAGGGCGCTCGGCGCGGACTGGCCGGCGTACGAGACGGCCGAGGACGCCTGGAACGAGTTCGCCGACCTCGCCCCGTTGTGGTCGGGGATCCGGTACGACCGGATCGAGGAGGTCGGGCTCCAGTGGCCGTGCACCGACCGCGACCACCCCGGCTCCCCGTACCTGCACGCGCCGCGCCCCGCGCGGCCGAGCGGCAAGGGCAAGTTCTACCCCGTCGAGTACCAGCCGCCGATCGAGCAGCCGGACTCGGAGTATCCCTTCGTCCTCTCCACCGGCCGCACGCTCTACCACTACAACTCGGCGACGATGACGATGCGCGAGCAGGGCGTCGTGCAGAAGCAGGAGGACCCCTTCGTCGAGCTCCACCCCGAGGACGCGCGGGCGCTCGGCGTCGCGGACGGCGACTGGGTGCGCCTCGTCTCGCGCCGCGGCGAGCTCGAGGCGCGCGCGAGCATCGGCGAGCGCGTCTACCCGGGCCTCGTCTGGATGGCGCTCCACTTCGCGCAGGCGAAGGTCAACTGGCTGACGCACGACGTCGGCGACCCCCTCATCGGGACGCCCGAGTACAAGACCTCCGCCGTCCGCGTCGAGCGGCTCGAAGGCGGGCTCCGCCCCGCCGCCCGCTAGCCAGGTCCGCGCGAGCCGCGTCCGGGGTCAGACCCCATCGTGTCCGTTCCGGCCGGGTCCGGTTCCGCGCCCGGCGCCGTAGAGCCAAACGTGCCCGCGACGAACCGGGGACCCGGTCTGCCGAAGCATGTTCGCACTGGACACGCCGGGGTCAGACCCCGTCGTGTCCGCGGTGGACCTGTCGGCGGCCGCCGGCCGCACAGACGGCGGCCGTACGCGGCGGACGTCACGTGGCGGTTGTCACGACCATTTCCAGGGACGTTCGGCGTACGATTCGTGCATAGCCACGCGTCCGGCGCATACCGGCGAGAGCCGAATTCTCTACGAGATCATCTCCACGGTCGGGTCGTCGCTCGACCTCGAGGAGGTCCTCGGGGCGGTCGTGCGCCTGCTCTCGGAGGCGAGCGCCGTGCACGCCTGCTTCGTCTACCTCGTCGAGGACGAGGGCGAGCGGCTCGTGCTCCGCGCAGCGTCCGAGCCTTACGCCGATCTCGTCGGCGAGATCGCGCTCGAGCACGGCGAGGGCCTCACGTGGTGGGCGGTCGCGCGCAAGGAGCCCGCGTTCACGCAGAACGCAGTGAGCGATCCCCGCAACAAGTTCGTCCCCGAGCTCGAGGAGGAGCGGTTCCAGTCGCTCCTCTCCGTGCCGATCGTCGGCAAGGACGGCGGCGTCATCGGCGCCATCACGCTCCACACCGAGGCGCCGCGCGAGTTCACGGACGCGGAAGTCGAGGTGCTGACGTCGAGCGCGTCGCTCGTGGCCGGAGCCATCGAGAACGCCCGCCTCTACGAGGAGATGCGCCGGCGCGTCGACGAGCTCGAGCACCTGACTGAGCTGGGCGAGACGCTCGCCCGGGCGGAACGCCTGGAGGAGCTCCTTCCGGCCGTGACGAGCCGCGGGCTGCGGCTCCTCCGCGCGAGGGCCTGCCACCTCTACCTCCTGGACGCCGGCACCGAGGTGCTGCACTTGCGCGCGTCGGCGCCCGCCCGCGCCGAGGCGCGCGCCGAGATCCGGCTCTCCGAGCTGGGCCCCGAGATCGCCCGCAGCGGCCGCTCGACCACGGTGGCCGTCCCGCTCGTGGCGAACGACGAGCTGCTCGGGCTCCTGATCGTGGAGGGGACGTCGGAGATCGACCTCGCCCGCGCCGCGGCCAACCAGACCGCGGTCGCGATCAAGAAGATCGAGCTGATCGACCGCCTGACCGAGAAGAACCTCATCAAGGACTTCTTCGAGCAGCTCGCGGGCGGAGCCGTCCTCGGCGACGCGGAAGGCCGGGCAGCCCGCCTCGGGTGCGACCTCGACCGGCGCCACCTCGTCCTCGCGGCGGCGCCGCCCTCGGACGAGCTCGAGCGCGCGCTCGCAGCCGCCGCGCCGGGCTCGCTCTTCGACCGCCGTGACGACTCGATGCGCGCCCTGCTGCTCGTCCCGTCGAGCGGCCAGGCGCGGTTGCTGGAGCGCATCCGCGACGCGCACGAGAGCCTCGCCGCGCCGGTCGCCGTCGGCATCTCGAACCCCTGCTCGGGCGCGGCGAGCTTTCCCGCGGGCTTCGAGGAGGCGCGCCACGCCCTCCTCGGCACGACGGTGCTCCAGGGGAAGCCGGGCGTCATGGCGTACGAGGACCTGGGGCCGTACAAGTACCTCCTGCGCATGCCGTTCGACTCGGACACGCGGGACGCGCACAGGACGGCGGTCGCCCGCATCGCCGAGTACGACCGGCAGCGCTCCACCGCGCTCCTGCGGACGCTGGAGGAGTTCCTCCGCCGGCGCGGCAACATCAGCGCGACCGCGGAGGCGCTCTACGTGCACCCGAACACGCTCCGTCAGCGGCTCCGCCGGATCGGCGAGCTCTCCGGCCTCGACCTCCGCAAGGACGACTGGCTGATGGTCGAGATCGCCCTCAAGCTCGTGAAGCTGGAGCTGGCGGCGGGGACCGCGTCTCCCGACATACCGGAGCCGTAGGCGTTGTAGGGAGCCGCCATCGTGCGTCGCGGCGCGAGAGGGCTATCTTCACGGTGGTCCGAGCGAAAGGGAGGGAGTTCGCATGGCCGCGACCGAAGCCGCCGCGCCGACCGTCGACCAGATCCGCGAGGAGTCGAAGCGCCGCGGGGTGGAGTTCTACTTCGCGCAGTTCGTCGACATGTACGCGCGCCCGAGCGCGAAGCTCGTGCCGGCGCAGAACCTGGACGATCTCGTGAGCGAGGGCGCCGGCTTCGCGGGCTTCGCCGCCGGGGAGCTCGGCCAGGTGCCGAGCGATCCCGACATCGCCGCCATTCCGGATCTCCGCAGCTACACGCCGGTTCCCTGGGAGCCGACGGTGGCGCGCTTCGCCTGCGACATCTACGTGGACGGCGAGGAGTGGCCGTACGACCCGCGGACGATCCTCCGCCGCCAGCTCGAGCGCGCCCGCGCGAAGGGCTACGAGTTCATGATGGGCCTCGAGCTCGAGTACTTCCTGCTCCGCGCGGACGGGAACGGCGGCATCGAGCTCGCGGATCCGCTCGACGACCTCGAGAAGCCCTGCTACGACCTGAACGG
>DATAAQ010000090.1:0-25917 GCA_036260055.1 Gaiellaceae bacterium
CACCAGCGCGAGGTCGGCGCCGGCTACTTCGATCTCGTCGCGCAGGCCGTCTCCGGCGGCGAGAGCTCGACGCTCGCCCTGAAGGGCTCGACCGAAGAGGCTCAGTTCGAGGAGGACGGGGAGCTCGCGGAAGCGCTCGGCAACATCGCCGAGCCGTAGGGTCACCGAGCGGAGGAGGCACCCGAGGGTCCGGCCGCGAGCGCCCGCAGCCGCCGCAGGACGACGTGGTGGCGGATGTCGTGCGGCGGCGGCGCCGAGCGGACCTTCGCCGGCAGCTCGAGCGGCACCCGCGAGCCGCCCCGCTCCGCCGCCCGCGCGAGAAGCGCGTCGGGGGACTGGAACCGCTCGACGACGTCGAGCCAGCGCTCCTCCTCGAGGCGAAAGAGACCGAGCGCGACCGCCTCGTCGACGCCCGCCTCGGTCGCGCGCACGCTCCCGAAGAACTCGCCGTCGTCGAGGCGGCCGAGGACGCCGCTGCCGCCCGTCACGTCGGGATCCGGAGGGACCGGGTGGACGTCGAGCAGGACTCCGTCGGGAACGAGGCTCCGGTGGATGCGGCCCAGGGCGTGCACGACGCCCTCCGGCGGCAGTCATCACAACGACCAGGGAAGGAGCGCGATGTCGAAGCCCGCCGGCGGCAGCTCCACGTCGGCCACGGAGGCCTTCTCGAAGCGGACGCGGTCGCCGAGCTCGGCCGGGGTCGCCTGCCGTGCGCTCTCGATCCGGTCGCCGTCCGGGTCGAACGCCAGCACGAGCGCCGCGAGCGACGCGTAGTGCCACGTCATCCGGCCCTCGCCGGAGCCGATCTCGAGCACGCGCCGCCCGCGGAAGTCGGCCAGCGCGAGGACCGCCCCACGCTCCCGCCCGTCGATGTCGCAAGTCGAGCCGATCCGGGCATCTTCCTACACGGCGTAGACTCGCGGCGTCCCGCCCGTGCACGGCTCATGCTGCTCTACAACTCCCTCACGCGCCGCAAGGAGGAGCTTCCGCCGCCGCCTGCGCCCGTCCGGATGTACGTCTGCGGGCCGACCGTCTACCAGCGGATCCACATCGGGAACGCGCGGCCGTTCGTCCTCTCTCTCTGGCTGAAGCGCTGGCTCGAGGAGTCAGGGTCGCCGGTCACGCTGGTCGAGAACGTCACGGACATCAACGACCGGATCTACGAGCGCGCCGCCGAGCAGGGAACCGGGAGCGCCGAGCTGGCAGAGCGGGCGACCCGCTGGTACTTCGAGGACACGAACGACCTCGGGCTCGGGCGCCCGGACGTGGAGCCGCTCGCCACGGAGACGGTGCCCGAGATCGTCGAGCTGATCGAGGAGCTCGTGGCCAGGGGGCTCGCGTACGAGTCGGACGGGGACGTCTACTTCCGGGTTGCCGCCTTCCCCGAGTACGGCGGGCTCTCGGGCGCGAAGCTCGAGGACATGGTCGCGCAGGAGCCGAGCGACCTGAAGGAAGATCAGCGGGACTTCGCCCTCTGGAAGGCGACGAAGCTGCACGAGGACACCGCGTGGGACTCGCCCTGGGGCCGCGGCCGCCCGGGCTGGCACATCGAGTGCTCCGCGATGGCCGAGAAGCACCTCGGCTCCGCCTTCGAGATCCACGGCGGCGGCCTCGACCTGCGCTTCCCGCATCACGAGAACGAGCTCGCCCAGTCCCGGGGCGCCGGCCGCGAGTTCGCGCGTCTCTGGATGCACAACGGGATGCTCGAGCTCGCCGCGGAGAAGATGTCGAAGTCGCTCGGGAACATCGTCTCCCTGCGCGAGGCGCTCGACGAGTACGGGCGCGAGGCGATCCTCGTCTTCTTCCTCGGCGGGCACTACCGCAGCCCGATCGAGTACTCGGACGAGGCGATGGAGGCCGCGCGCCGGCAGGCGCGCGAGTTCGCGCAGGCCTTCCGCGTCGCCCGCCAGGTGGAGGAGGCCGCCTCCTGGGACGACTTCGCGGCCGCGCTGGACGACGACTTCAACACGCCTGCGGCTCTGGCGATCCTGCACGAATGGCGCGCGAAGGGCCAGGTCGACCTGCTCCGCCGCGGGCTCGGCGTCTTCGGTCTCGGCGTCCAGGAGGCGGGCGACGCTCCCGACGGCGTGCGGCGTCTCGCCGAGGCGCGGAGGGCGGCCCGGGCCGCCCGCGACTTCGCCCGCGCGGACGAGCTGCGGGCGGAGATCGAGGAGCTCGGCTGGGAGGTCCAGGACGTGCCCGAGGGCTTCCGCCTCGTTCCCAGGACGTGACCCGGGAGCTCGTCTACGGTCGCCGGCCCGTCCGGGAGGTCGTGCGCGCCGGGCGCCGACAGATCCTCGAGCTCCTCGTCACCGAGCGCGCTCTCGCAGCCGAGCCGTGGCTCCGCGAGGCTGCGGGCCTACGCCTGCAGGTCGTGCGCGAGGGCCGCCTCAACGACGTCGCCCACACGAGAGACCACCAGGGAGTCGTCGCCTTCTGCGAGCCGTACCGCTACGCGGACGCCTTCGAGCTCGCCGCCGGGGAGCGCCCCCTGCTCGCCTGCCTCGACCAGGTGAGCGATCCCCAGAACCTCGGTGCGGTCTGCCGGAGCGCCGAGGGGGCAGGGGCGACCGGCGTCGTCGTCGTCGAGCACAAGGCCGCCCGCGTGACGCCCGCGGTCTGTAAGGCCTCGGCCGGCGCGGTCGAGCACCTCCCCGTCGCGGTCGTCGTCAACCTCGCCCGCTACCTGGAGGAGATCAAGCGGGCCGACCTCTGGATCTGGGCGGCGGCCGGCGACGCGCAGCGGCCGGTGTGGGCGGCCGACTTCACGACCGGGACCGCTCTCGTCCTCGGGGCGGAGGGCCGCGGGCTCCGCCCGGGCGTGCGCCGCGTCTGCGACGAGGCCTTCGTCGTCCCACTCGCCGGGCGGGTCGAGTCGCTGAACGTGAGCGTCGCAGCCGGAATCGCGCTCTTCGAGGCCGCTAGGCAGCGTCGGGCGACGTGACGTCCAGCTCGGCGACGGCCTCGCGCAGGAGCGCCTCTGCCGAACCCGCCCTCGCGAGCGCCGCAAGCGCCTCGACCCGGACGGCCGGCTTCGCGAGCCACTCGCCCCGGCGTGCGAAGTGCAGCGACCGCCAGGCGTTCAGCACGCCGCTCTCGTCTCCCGGCGCCTCCCTCAGATACCAGCGCAGCGAGTCGGCGAGCAGGCGGCGGAGCTCGGCCCGGGGCGGCTCCGCGAACACCTCCTTCGCCGGTGGGCCGGCGAGGGCGACCCCGTGCCGAGCGAGGACGCTTCTGTCGACGGCGAACCAGTGCCGCTCCCCGGCGACCGGCTCGTAGTCGACTCGTTCGCGCATCCCGGCTCCCGTGTTGACGTTGTGGAGAAACCCCGGCGCGACCGTGGGGACACGCACGCGCCCGAGCGGGTAGACGACGAGCTCGAGTCCCCGCGCGGGGCACGGGAGCGAGTCGTGACGGACGGCTTTCGCGACCGCGGTCAGCCGCGAGCGCGCGACGAAGCCCTCCGTCACCGCGGCAACGTCGAGGTCGCTGCGGCCGGGCTCGTAGCCGCCGAGCGCATAGGAGCCGCCCGCGTAGACGCCGACCAAGTCGGAGCCGAGCAGACGGCGCAGCGCGGCCACGAGCGCGTCGAGATAGCCGGTCTCGGCCTCCAGTGCGGGCATGCTTAGCGCAGCGTGCTCTATCTCTTCGACGGCTACAACATCCTCCACGCTGGCTCCTTCCGCGATCGGCGCGAGCTCGTCGACCGCCTCGCGGACTTCGTCGCCCTCCGCGGCGCGCGCGGCGTCGTCGTCTTCGACGGGGTCGGCGAGGACCAGGTCGTGGGGCCGCTCGAGGTGCGGTTCTCCCAGCCCGCCGACACGCTCGTCGAGCGGCTCGCTGCGGAGCACCGCGCCCACGAGGAGGTGTGGGTGGTCTCCTCCGACCGCGCCATTCGCGGGACGGCGGGGCAGGAGACCCGTCGCCGCTCGTCGAAGTCGTTCCTGACCGAGCTCGGCACCGAGCCCGGCCGGAGCGCGGGCGGCCGCTCGCAGGTCGAGGACGCGCTCGACGACGAGACGCGCGAGCGCCTCGAGCGTTTCCGCCGCAAGCGGCGTTGAACTTTGTCGCGGGCGCTGCTACGATCGAAGCCTCAAGTTGAGGGTTAGGGTTAGCGGAGAGGCCAGGAGGCTCTCCTTCACACCACGAGTCGCAGGAGGAAGCCGTGCCTCGCCGTCAGCTCGCCGCCACCGCCCGGACCGCGCAGGAGAAATCCCAGCGGGAGCTCGAGGATCTCCAGCTCGTCCTGCGGGCGCGCAACGAGGACGGCGCCGCCATGGACGCGCTCATCCGTCGCTACACGGGCTTCGTCCGGCTGAAGGCGAGCTCGTACTTCCTCGCCGGGGGCGACGCGGACGACCTCATCCAGGAGGGCCTGATCGGCCTCTACAAGGCCGTGCGGGACTTCCGCTCCGACAAGGAGACCTCCTTCCGGAGCTTCGCCGAGCTCTGCATCACGCGCCAGATCATCACGGCGATCAAGACGGCGACCCGCTACAAGCACGCCCCGCTGAACACGTACGTCTCCTTCAGCCAGACGCCGGCCGGGCAGGAGGAAGGCGAGTGCACGCTCGGCGACGCCCTCCCCGGCCCCGGCGTCCACGACCCGGCCGTCTGCGTCATCTCCACGCAGGAGCTCCAGAGCCTCGTGTTCTCCCTGGGCACCGGCCTCTCGTCGCTCGAGAGCGACGCTCTCCGGCTGTACCTCGAAGGCCTCTCCTACGAGCAGATGGCCGAGGATCTCGGCTGCGACACGAAGACGATCGACAACGCCCTCCAGCGGGTGAAGCGGAAGGTTCTCCAGCACCAGCGGTCGCGCCAGGTGCTGGACTGATCGCGGCTACGATGAGCTACCCGCCGGAGTAGCTCAGCTGGTAGAGCAAGCGCCTTGTAAGCGCTGGGTCGTGGGTTCGAGTCCCGCCTCCGGCTCTCGGGCCGGCCGGCACGACGCGGTCGGAATGACGGGCGGGCGAGAGGCGTTTAACCCGGTGATGCGAACCATCGAGAACATTCGGGCTGACCTCGACCGCGCCATCGAGCGCCGTGCGCAGCTCTGGGAGGAGCTCGCGGCGGGTGTCGATCCCGCCAAGTCCGCCGAGGCGGCCGAGCTCACGCAGAAGATCGACGACCTGTGGGCGGAGGCGCGTGCGCTAAGGGCGTACGAGCGCTTCGGCCCGTCCGAGATCATCAGGGCGCGGGCGCGCACGGAGGAGCGGCTCGACCGCGAAGCACGCCGGCTCGATCGCCGGGCGGCCTAGCCGGGCCCCGGCACGATCCGCTCGGCGGCGAGCGGCATGAGGAACCCGCAGCGCGTGCAGACGACAACGACGGCGGGGATGGCGTCGCCATCCCCGTTCGCCGACTCGATCCGGCAGGGATGCTGGCCGACGCCGAGCTGGTCGACGGCCTTGCAGAGCGGGCAGGAGACGACGAACCGCGCGAGGTGAGCCTCGACGGCGGCGACGTCGACGCCCGCGGCCGCAGTTTTCGCCATGCTTCGACGGTAGCGGCGCGCGCGGGGCCGAGCCTCCCCCGTTCGAGTCACGTCGTCTCCCGGCAACGACGATGCGGATCCTGCTCGTCTCGCAGATGTACCCGGGCCCGAGGGCGCCCGACTTCGGCGTCTTCGTCCAGGACGTCGCCCGCGAGCTCGAGCGCCGCGGCCACGAGCTCGCGTACGCCGTCGTCGACCGGAGGGGCGGCTCGCCGCTGAAGCACGGGCGCCTCCTCGCACGCGCCCTCGCCGAGGCCCGGCGCTTCCGTCCCGACGTCGTCTACGCCCATTACCTCTTCCCGGCCGGCGCGGCGGCCGCGGCGGCGGCCCGGGTCGCGCGCGCCGGGCTCGTCGTGACGGCGCACGGGCGCGACGTCCGGAACGTCGGCGTGGTTCGCGGGCTCGCAGCGGCGACGCGGGCGACACTGCGCGGGTCGCGGGTCGTCGCCGTCTCCGACTTCCTCCGGCGCGACCTCGTGGCGCGCCTTCCCGAGCTCCGGGGACGCGTGGAGGTGATCGACTGCGGCGTCGACCTCGAGCGGTTCCGCGGCCGCGACCCGGGGCCGCTCCGCGAGCGGCTCGGCTGGAGCGGCGAGGGCCCCCGCTTCCTCTGCGTCGGGACGCTCGACCGGCGCAAGAACGTCGTCCGCCTCGCGGACGCGTTTCGCCGGCTGGAAGCCGGGTCGCTCGTGTTCGTCGGCGACGGCCCCCTGCGCGCCGAGCTGGAGGGGAGAGCGCGCGTGCGGGTCGTCGGCCGCGTCGCGCACGAGCTCGTCGCCGACTGGGTGGCGGCGTGCGACGTCCTCTGCCAGCCGAGCCTGGTCGAGCCGTGGGGTCAGGCGCTCCTGGAGGCGCTGGCGAGCGAGCGACCCGTCGTCGCGACCCGGGTCGGCGGCCCGCCGGAATTCGTGACGTCCGAGGTCGGGGCGCTCGTCGACCCCGTCAGCGTCGACGCGATCGCGGACGGCCTCCGGGCGGCCGCGGCGCTTCGGTGCCCGAACCCGGCGGCACGGAGAATCGCCGAGCAGCACGACGTCCGCCGCCAGGCCGAGCGCATCGAGGCCGTCCTGCAGGCCGCCGCGGCAGAATAGGTCGATGCACGACCACGGCGCACCCCGGGTCAGCCCGGCGTCCGACCGGCGGCTGCTCGCGCTCTCGCTCGGCCTGCTTGTCGCCTTCATGGCCGCGGAGGTCGTCGCGGGCATCCTCGCGAGCTCCCTCGCCCTCCTCGCGGACGCGGGCCACATGCTGACCGACGCCGCCGCGCTCGCGCTCGCGCTCCTCGCTGCCTCGTTCGCGACGCGCCCCGCGGGCGGACGCTGGACGTTCGGCTTCGGCCGCGCCGAGATCCTCGCGGCGCAGGCGAACGGTCTCACGCTCGCGCTGCTCGGCGTCTGGATCGTGTACGAGGCGGCGCGGCGGCTCGCGGATCCGCCCGAGGTGGACGCGGCCGTCGTCGGCGTGGTCGCGCTCGTCGGCATCGCCGTCAACCTGGCCGTCATGGCGCTCCTCTCGCGCGCCGAGCGCCGGAGCCTCAACGTCCGCGGGGCCTATCTGCACATCGCGACGGACCTGGCCGCGTTCGCGGGCACCGGGGCGGCCGCCGGGCTGATCCTCCTGACCGGTTGGGACCGCTTCGACGCCGTCGCCTCGCTCTTCGTCGCCGCGCTCATGCTCGGCGCGAGCTGGACGCTCCTCCGCGAATCCGGCCGGATCTTCCTCGAGGGTGCCCCCTCCTCGGCCCCGCCGGCCGACGTCGGGCGCGCGCTCGCGCAGCACCCGGGCGTGGCGGAGGCGCACGACGTCCATGTCTGGACCGTCACCGACGGGTTCCCCGCGCTCTCGGCGCACGTGCTCGTGGATCCCGGCGCGGACTGCCACCGCATCCGGCTCGAGCTCGAAGCGATGCTCGGTGAGCGCTTCGGCATCGACCACACGACGCTCCAGGTGGAGCATGTCGGAGCCGCGCACGGTCTCGAGATCGGCCGGGTGCGGCCGTGACAGGAAGCCGCCGCCTCCCGTTTAATCCCTGCACATGAGCCTGACCGAGCCCGTCACCGTGCTGATCGCCGACGACAGCCCCCTCTTCGCGGCGGCGCTCGAGGCGGTCCTGAGCGGGGAGGACGGAATCGAGGTCGTCGGCAGCGCCGCCGACGGGGAGGAGGCGCTCCGCCTCGCCGGCGAGCTGCAGCCACAAGTCGTCCTCATGGACATCAGCATGCCCGTGCTCGACGGGTTCGAGGCGACCGAGCGGATCCGCGCGGAGCTGCCCGGAGTCTGCGTCCTGATGGTCACGGGCTCGGCGGCGGACGCGGACGTCGAGCGCGCCGTCGAGGTCGGGGCCTCGGCCTACGTGACGAAGGACCGCATCGCCGAGGAGCTCGTGGACGCGATCAGGGGCGCGGCGGCGAGCTGCTAGCCTGAGCGCGTGCTCGGGGCTCTCGCAGTCGTCCAGGTCCTGCTCTCCGCTGCGCTGGTAGCGCTCGTCCTCATGCACTCGGGCCGCGACACCGGGTTCGGCGGCCTCGGCTTCACGCCCGCCTCGCAGGGTGGCCAACACATCGTCGAGCGCAACCTCACGCGCCTCACGGTCGTGGTCGCCCTCGTGTTCGCCGCGAACACGATCGCGCTCTTCTACCAGCTCTAGCGCGGCTACCCGCCGGCGATGGCGCCGACGAGGCGGACCGTCTCGCCGCCCGTGAGGGGCGCGTCCAGGCCGCCTCGCTCCCGCGCGTCCACCCCGTCCACGTAGACGTTGACGAGCCGGCGGAGGTCGCCGCGCTCGTCGAGGACGAGGTCGGCGACCGGGAGCCCGCGGAGCGCCTCGCCGACGGTCGCGGCCTCGAGCTCGAAGCGCGTCCGCCCGCCGGCCTCCCGCGCGAGCACCGACGGGAGGACGACTAGGGCCATTCGCCGGCCTCGACGGAGAGCACCGGCGGCAGCTGCGCCGCCGCCTCGAGCCAGCTCTCGCCGCCGTCGGGGGAGACGAAGACGGAGCCGCTCTGCGTGCCCAGGTAGACGCCGAACGGCTCGAGCGTGTCGAACGCCAGGCCCTCGCGGAGGACGGCGACCCAGGCGCGCTCGGGGAGGCCGGCCGCGGAGAGCTCCCAGGTCGCGCCGGCATCCCGCGTCCGGTAGGCGCCGAGGCGACCGTCCGCGGTGACGCGGTTCTCCGCGCTCTCCTCCGGGACGACGAGGGCGGTGTCGGGGTCGCGCGGGTCGAGCGCGAGGGCGAAGCCGAAGTCGCTGGGAAGCCCGTTCCCGTCCAGGCGCTCCCAGCTCTCGCCGCGATCGTCCGACCGGTAGACGCCGCAGTGGTTCTGCTGCCAAAGCCGCTCGGGTCGCGCCGAGTGGAGGAGCACCTTGTGCACGCACTGCCCGACCTCCGGGTACGGGTCCGGGAGGAAGTCGGCCGCTGTTCCGCTGTTCGCGGGCGTCCAGCTCGCGCCGCCGTCCTCGCTGCGGAAGACTCCGGCGGCGGAGATGCCGACGTACATCCGCTCCGGCTCCTCGGGGTCGAGCTGAATCGAGTGGCAGCACATGCCGCCGGCGCCCGGGTGCCAGCGGTCTCGTGTCGGGTCGTGGAGGAGGCCGTCGGCGACGCGCCACGTCGCGCCGCCGTCGTCGCTGCGGAAGAGCACGCCGGGCGCGGCGCCGAGCCAGAGCCTGCCGTCCTCGCCCTCGCGGCCGGGCTCGACGTGCCAGGTCGCCTCGAGCGTCAGCCCGCTTTCCTCTGGAAGCCCGAGCTCCTCGGCGCGCTCCCAGGTGCGCCCGCGGTCGCTCGAGCGGTGCACGGTCGCCCCGTAGAACGCGTTGTTCGTCGCCGCGTGGATCGTCCCGTCGCGCCGGTCGAGCACCGCGTGGTAGACCGACCAGCCCGTCAGGAACGGCCCTTGGAGCGTCCACCTCCGCCGCCCGTCGTCGCTCTCGAGGAGGAAGAGCCCCTTGCGCGTGCCGGCGAGGACGAGCGTGCTCATGCGCAGGCGCGACGATACCGCGTCGCGTCAGAGCCCGGGCCCGGAGCCCGAGCCGACGATCGTGAACGCCTCCGTCGCGACGGCGGGAACGAGCGTGCCGTACGGGTAGCGCTCGTCGTAGAAGTCGCTCCGGTTCACGAGCGTGACCTCGCGCGTCAAGCCGAGCAATTGTGCGGCGAGATCCGGGAACGACGTCGTGAAGCGCAGGTTGACCAGGGGCGTCGTCACCCTTCCGTCCTCGATGCGGAACGTCCCGTCCCGCGTCATCCCCGTGATGATTCCCTCCCGCGGGTCGACGACGCTCAGGTAGTGCAGCCGGGTCACGTAGATGCCGTCGCCGACGCGCTCGGCGAGCTCCTCGACGGTCGCGTCGCCGCCCGCGAGGGAGAGGTTGAAGGGAATCGGGCCGAAGCTCTGGGCCGGCGCGGAGAGCGCGTGCCCGGTCGAAGAGCGCCCGTCGCCCGCCTGCTTGGCGGTCCGCCGGTCCCAGACGACGTCGCGGGCGACGCCCTCCTCGATGAGCACCACGGGCTGCTTGGGGACGCCCTCGAGGTCGAAGGCCTTGGGGAGGCCTGCCGCGTCGAGGGCGTCGTCCCGGAGGGTGAAGCTCGGATCGAAGACGCGCTCGCCGAGGCGGCCGGAGAGGTAGCTCCGCTCCTCGAGGTAGGCGAGGGCGTTGAGGGAGCTGAACCCGAAGTAGAAGAGGAGCTCGGAGATCGCGTACGGCTCGAGGACGGCGCGGTATGTCCCCGGCTCGGGCGTCGCGGCGCCCCGCGTCCGCTCCGCCTTCCCGGCCGCCTCCCGCGCGACCGCAGCGGGGTCGAGCTCGGCTGCCCTCCACGACGTCGCCTCGGCATAGCCGGACGCGGCGCCGTCGGCGGCGAGGGCGAGGACGCTGACGTCCGTGACCGGCTGGGAGACCGCGTGGCCCGTGCTGGACGCGACCGCGAGCTCGGTCACCCCGCTCGTGTAGTAGCCGTAGAGGCCGAAGCCGGGCGCCGCGGCGATGGCGGCCGCCGCCGCCTCCGCCTGCTCCTCCGGCGTCAGCGCGGCCGTCGTCTCGTCGAACCCGCCCACGTCGGGAACGTCGGAAGGGCGCTGGAGCCCCGCGAACCCCGGGTCGACCGGCGTCCGGTCGGCCGCCTCGCCCGCCCGTCGGGCCGCCTCCCGGAGGGCGTCGTCGTCGGTCCGGTTCGTGACCGCGCAGCCGACTCTCCCGCCGCGAACGACCCGGATCGTCACGGTCTCGTCCCGGACGAGCGTCGGTTGGTGCACCTCCGAGCCGGCGAAGCGCGCGAAGCCCGACCGCTCGACGTGGGCGAGCGCGTCCGCCTCGTCGCCCTCCGCGGCCCGCCACGCGCGCTCGGCGAGCTCGAGCGCCCGTCCGCTCACCCGCGGACGCCCACCTGCACGTTGCGGAAGCGGGCAGGCGCGGTGCCGTGCGAGACGTGCGCGTGCTGGCCCGGCTGACCCTTGCCGCAGTTCGTCAGGCCGAACAGCCGCCATTCCTCCTGGCCCGCGACGGCGTCGAGCCCGGCCCAGAACTCCGGCGTCACCCCCATGTAGGTCGCGTCCCGGAGCATGCGCCCGAGCCTGCCGCGCTTGATCTCCCAGGCGATCTGCGTCCCGAACTGGAAGTTCAGCCGCTTGTCGTCGATCGACCAGCTCTTGTTCGTGCAGACGTAGACGCCCTCGTCGACGTCCGCGAGGAGGTCCTCGAGCGAGCCCTCACCTGGCTCCAGATGGAGGTTCGTCATGCGGACGAGCGGCATGCGGCTCCAGCTGTCGGCACGCATCGAGCCGCCGCCGCCGCGGCCGAGCAGCGCCGCCGTCTGCCGGGAGGCGAGGAAGCCGCGCAGGACGCCGGCCTCGACCACCGGCTGGCGCCGTGCGGGCACGCCTTCGTCGTCGTAGCCGAAGGTCCCGAGCCCGAGCGGCGTCGTCGGGTCGGCCGTGACGTTCATGTGCTCCGAGCCGTAGCGGAGGCTGCCCAGGTCCTCGGGCTTCAGGAAGCTCGTCCCCGCATAGGCGGCCTCGGTCCCGTAGACGCGGTCGAGCTCCGTCGGGTGGCCGACGGACTCGTGCACCTGGAGCTCCACCTGCTCGGCGTCCACGACGAGCGTCGTCACGGCCGCGGGGCAGGGAGCGGCCGTGAGGAGCGCCGCAGCTTCCTCGCCGACGCGCGGCGCCTCGCGCTCGAGGCCGAGGCCCTCGACGAACTCCCAGCCGGCCTGCCCGCTCGAGCCGCCGTGCGCGCTCGGGTAGCTCCGTGTCTGCACGCGGCCGTCGTCGCCGACCGCGAGCGCCTCGATCCCGCCGCCGCACTCGACGAGCTCCTGGCGAATGCGCGCTCCCTCCGTGGAGGCGAAGACGCGGACCTCCCGCTGCGCGCGCACGTTCGCCTCCGTGATCTTGACCTCCGGGCGCCGCATCCCCTCCTCCGCCCGCAGGCAGAGCTCGATCTTGCGCTCGAGGGGCACCTCGATGGGATCCTCCGCGAGCGGAGCTCGGTACTGGCCGCGCTCGGCGGCGGTCGGCGCGAGCTCGACGCGGCGCCTCGCGTGGGTCGCGCTCGCGCGCGCGAAGGAGACCGCGCGCAGCGCCGCGTCGCGGGCGCCCTCCTCCGAGAGCCGGGGGTCGCCGGCGAAGCCCCAGGCGCCACCGACGAGGACGCGGACGCCGATGCCCTCGGTCTCCGAGTCGGAGACCGAGTCGACCTCGCCGTTCTTCGTCGAGACGTTCTGGGCCCGCCGGACGACGACGCGCGCGTCGGCGTAGTCCGCTCCCGCGCCGCCGGCGGCGTCGAGCGCGTGTTCGGCCAGCGACTCCACGGCGGGAAGTACATTACTGGCGTGCGCGAGCGGCTCGACGCTCTGCACCACGTGACCGCCGTCTGCTCCGACGCCCGCCGGACCGTCGCGTTCTATCGGGAGCGGGGCCTCGCGCTCGTCAAGAAGACCGTCAACTTCGACGACCCCGGCTCCTACCACCTCTACTTCGGCGACGAGCTCGGCCGGCCGGGGACGCTGCTGACGTTCTTCGAGTGGCCGGGCGCGCGCCGCGGCCGGCTCGGCGCGGGGACGCTCGCCTCGCTCGAGCTCGTGACTCCGGGGGTGGAGGAGCGGACGTGGCTCGAGGACCCGGACGGGCTGCGGCTGCAGCTCGTCCCGGGCGAGGAGGTGGAGCTCCGCTCGCTCACCGCCCTCGCGGACGCGAGCCTCTACGAGGACATCCTCGGCGCCGACGCTCCTCTGCGGTTCCGCGACCCTCCCGCCGAGGCCGCCGTCGTGAGCGCCGGGATCGTCCACCACCACGCCTGGCGGATGGCGGACGACGACGAGCAGCTCGCCTGGCGGGAGCGGCTGCTCGCCCGGGGGCTGCAGCCGACGCAGGTTTACGACCGCAAGTACTTCCGCTCGCTCTACTTCCGCATGCCCGACGGCCTCCTCCTCGAGCTCGCCACCGACGGGCCGGGCTTCGCCGTCGACGAGCCCGCCGAGTCGCTCGGCGAGTCGCTCTCCCTCCCCGACTGGCTCGAGGCGGAGCGGCCGGCGATCGAGCAGAGCCTCGCCCCGATCGGCTGAGCCGGCTTCTCAGATCGACGACGACATCCTGCTCGGCCGCCTCCCTCGCGCCGTTTACGGCCCGCGCGAGCGCGGAAGGGAGGCTCGATGCCTGCGATCGGCTACGCGCTCGCGAGCGAGGACTGGCCGGGGAGGGAGCTCGTCCGCCTCGCGCGCCGCGCCGAGGACAGCGGCTTCGAGTTCGCGCTGATCTCGGACCACTTCCACCCGTGGATCGACGCGCAGGGCGAGAGCCCGTTCGTCTGGAGCGTCATCGGCGGCATCGCCGCGGCGACGGAGCGGATCCGGCTCGGGACGGGTGTGACGTGCCCGACGATGCGGATCCATCCGGCCGTCGTCGCGCAGGCGGCCGCCACGTGCGCGGAGCTGATGCCCGGCCGCTTCTTTCTCGGGATCGGCACCGGCGAGAACCTGAACGAGCACGTCCTCGGAGACCGTTGGCCGCCCGCGGACGAGCGGCTCGAGATGCTCGAAGAGGCCGTCGAGGTCATGCGCCTGCTCTGGCAGGGAGGCGAGCGGACACACCGGGGGCGGCACTACACCGTCGACCACGCGCGGCTGTACACGCTCCCCGACGAGCCCCCTCCGATCGCCGTCGCCGCCGCCCGGCCCCGCGCCGCCGAGCTGGCCGGGCGCCTGGGCGACGCGCTGATCAACACGGCGCCCGACGCCGAGATCGTGGAGGTGTTCCGGCGCGCGGGCGGCGCCGGGAAGCCGTGCTACGGGATGATCCACGCCTGCTTCGGCCCGGACGAGACCGAGGCGCTCGAGACGGCCCACCGGCTCTGGCCCAACATCGCGCTCGAGGGCGAGCTCCCGCGTGAGCTACCGCGACCGGTCCACTTCGAGGACGCCTCCCGGATGGTCACGAAGGAGAAGCTCGCCGAGATGGTCCCGTGCGGCCCCGATCCCGAACGGCATCTCGAGACGATCCGAAGATACGAGGAGGCCGGGTTCGACCATGTCTGGGTTCACCAGATCGGGGCCGACCAAGAAGGCTTCCTCGATTTCTACGCGCGCGAGATCCTACCGCAGGCGTGAGACGAGAAAGGGCGCCCGCGGGCGCCCTTGCATGCGCTGGAGAGGACTTGAACCTCCACGCCCCGTACGGGGCACAAGGCCCTCAACCTTGCGCGTCTACCAATTCCGCCACCAGCGCGTGGAGCTCATTGTAGCGGCACGTTCCGTTGACTCCGTCCGGCGCCGGCGCTACCGTATTGCGAACAGACGTTCGACCAGCGAGGAGCCGCATGCTCACCGAGCGCCAGCGCGAGATATACGACTTCGTCGTCCGCTACGCCGACCGGCACGGGTACCCGCCCACCGTGCGCGAGATCGGTGAGGCGGTCGGCCTCGCCTCGCCGTCCACCGTTCACGCCCATCTGGCGAACCTCGAGCGGGCCGGGTACCTTCGCCGGGATCCCACGAAGCCGCGCGCGCTCGAGCTCGTCCGCCGCGGTCGGGAAACCGCCGCGTCGACCGCGACCGTCCGCGAGGTGGGCGACGTCCGCCTGCTTCCGCTCGTCGGCGAGATCGCGGCGGGTGGGCCCCTCCTCGCCGAGGAGAACATCGAAGGCCATCTTGCCGTGCCGGAGCCGCTCTCCCGCGGCGGCGAGGAGTTTCTCCTCCGCGTCAAGGGCGAGAGCATGCGGGACGCCGGCATTCTGGCCGGAGACTACGTCGTCGTGCGCCGCCAGCAGACCGCTCAGAACGGCGACATCGTCGTCGCGCTCGCCGGCGACGACGAGGCGGCGGACGAGGCGACCGTGAAGCGCTTCTTCCGCGAGAGCGGTCGCGTCCGCCTCCAGCCCGAGAACGCGAGCATGGAGCCGCTCTTCCCCGAGCATGTCCGTATCCTCGGCAAGGTCACAGGGGTGTTCCGGGAGGTCTGATGGGGCTCGTCGCGCTCAACCGGACGCTCGACCAGGAACTCCTCGCGCTCCGGCGGGGAGCCAGCCTCGAGTGCCCCGTCTGCGGCGAGTTCGTCCTGCACGAGGGCGGCCGCATCGCGTGCCCGGAGTGCGGCTCGGGCTTCGAGGAAGGGAAGGAGGCGCCGCTACAATTGGGCGTGCAGGCCGGGTGACCGCGGGCCGCGGAGGCGGTCCGAGGAAAGTCCGGACACCGCAGGGCAGGACGCTGGGGAAATCCCAGGCGGCGAAAGCCGACGGAAAGTGGCACAGAAAGGAGACCGCCACCGGCGACATGTCTCTCTCCGGAGACGCCGGCGGTAAGGGTGAAAAGGTGGGGTAAGAGCCCACCAGCGTCGTGGCGACACGGCGGCTGCCAAACCCCGTCCGGTGCAAGGCGAACAGGCTCCGCTACCAGGCGGCCCGCCGAGGAGCCGGGTAGGCCGCTCGAGCCGCCGGGAGACCGGCGGCCCAGATGGATGGTCATCCTCGACAGAATCCGGCTTACAGGCCTGCTACGGAGAAGCCCCGCTTGCGGGGCTTCTCCACGTTTGCTAAAGGTCGGGAGACGTCGAGCGATGACGGCATTGCCGACGCACCCGGGCGCGGCGATCGCCGGCTCGAGAAGAGCCGGGCGAATGCCCGCGCGGGAGGCCCGTTGACGGGCGCCGATCAGCTCGTCCGAGACCCCCGCCGCCGCGTGGAGGCGCCTCGCGACGATCTGCGAAGGTCGGCCGCTTCCCGGTTGAGAACCTCGGCGGCGGGGACGGCGACCAAGGTCGCCAGGGGCGCCCGGATCGCTCGGATGCTCGGCCGCGCCCTCGTGTCCACCGACCACCCGGTCCTCGTGACGCTCGTCGTCACGCGGCGATGCAACCTCGCCTGCGGGTACTGCAACGAGTACGACCACGTCTCTCAACCGGTCCCCACGGATGCGCTCCTCGCGCGTGTGGACCGGCTCGGCGACATGGGCACGAGCATCGTCACGATCAGCGGAGGCGAGCCGCTGCTGCACCCCGATCTCGCGCTGGTCGTCGGCCACATTCGCCGCCGCGGGATGATCGCGACGGTGATCACGAACGGCTTTCCCCTGACGAAGAGCTGGATCCGGCGCCTCAACGAGGCGGGCCTCGACTATCTACAGATCTCGATCGACAACGTGAGGCCGGACGAGGTCTCCAGGAAGAGCCTGGATCTGCTCGATCGCAAGCTCGTACTGCTCGCGGAGAACGCGATCTTCACGGTCAACGTCAACATCGTCGTCGGCGCCGGGGTCGAGAATCCCGAGGAGGCGCTCGTCGTCGCCGAGAGGGCGCGAGAGCTCGGGTTCTCGCCGACGATCGGCGTCATCCACGACAGCCACGGGCAGCTGCGACCCCTGAACGAGCGCCAGCGGGCCGTCTACACGGCTGTCAGGCGGCGGAGCGGCGTCGGCTTCGGGCTCGTCGATCGCTTCGAGAGCAACCTGGCGAAGGGCAAGCCGACGAATTGGCGCTGTCGTGCCGGGTCGCGCTACTTCTACGTGGACGAGCACGGACTCGTGCACTGGTGCTCTCAGCAGCGGGGCACCCCGGCGACACCGCTCGAGCGTTACTCCAGTGAGGACAGGAGGCGGGAGTATCTCCGCGAGAAGTCCTGCGCCCCGATGTGCACGATCCAGTGCGTGCACCGGGCCTCGCTCATGGACGAGTGGAGAGACCCGCAATCGCGCACCGTCCCGTCCTGACGCACCCGGCGCTACGCGCGAGGCTTGCTCCGGAAGGCTTTCCCTTCTGCCGCAGTCACTGCGGTAACCGGTCGAGTGGTCGTACGGGTGCTCACCGCCATACGCTTCCGGCAGCGGGCCGCGGCCGCGGTGGGTCGGTGCTCGTAGGAGGCGGGACCCGGTGAACGAAGCGCAGTCACTTCACGACCAGATCGCCGAGCTTCGCCGCGCGCAGCGGAGCGCCGAGGAGCGCGAAGCTGCCGTCCACGACATGATCCAAGCGATTGCTCGATCGACCTTCGATCTCGACGTCGTGCTTCAGACGGTCATCGAGCGAGCAGTCCGGCTCTGCGAGGCCGATCACGGCAACATCGCCCGCCGAGACGGCGACGTCTACCGCGTCGTCGCAGTTACGAGCTTGGCGCCGGAATACGAGCGGCTCGCCCGAGAGCGCGAGTACGTGCCGGAACGCGGCTCGGTCATCGGGCGGGCGTTGCTCGAACGCCGTGTCGTCCAGATCGCGGACGCGCGCGCCGATCCCGAGTACGCCCTGCCGGGACTTCAGGAGGCAGGCGGATACCGGACGCTTCTCGGCGTTCCGATGATCCGCGAGGGCACCCCAATAGGCGTCATGGCGGTCGGCCGCACCGAGGTTCGCCTCTTCAGCGACGCGGAGATCCGACTGATCGAGACCTTCGCCGACCACGTCGTCGTCGCGGTCGAGAACATCCGTCTATTCCAGACGGTCGAGCGGCAGCGCACCGAGCTCGCGCGCTTCGCGCCACAGGTTGCCGACCTGCTCTCGAGCGACGAAGGAGAGCAGCTCCTCGCCGGTCACCGGCGCGAGATCACAGCCCTCTTCTGCGACCTCCGTGGGTTCACGGCGTTCGCCGAGACCGCCGAGCCCGAGGAGGTGCTCGGTGTGCTGCGCGACTACCACAGGACCGTTGGAGAGCTCGTCGTCGCCAACGAGGGGACGATCGAGCACTTCGCGGGCGACGGTCTCATGGCGTTCTTCAACGATCCGGTACCCGTACCGAGCCACGAGCTCGCCGCGGTGCGCACGGGCTACGCGATGGCGGAGCGCTTTGCGACGCTCGCGAGCGATTGGCGCAAGCGTGGCTACGAGCTCGGACTCGGTGTCGGGATCGCCAGCGGGTACGCGACGCTCGGCCGAATCGGATTCGAGCGCCGGTACGAGTACGCCGCCATCGGGAACGTCGTCAATCTCGCCGCGCGGTTGAGCGACGCGGCGGGTACGGGCGAGATCTTCCTCAGCCAGCGAACTCATGCGGCGGTCGAGGACAGGGTCGTCGCCGAGCCGGTGGAGAGCCTCAACTTAAAGGGGTTCAGCCGGCCGGTCCGCGCCGTCCGAGCGATCGAGGTTCGCCCGTGACCGTCGCGTCGTCGAAACGAACCTCCGCTCCCGGGCGGTCCAAGGCGCGCGCCGAGGACGCATCCGGGCAGCGGGGCTCCTTTCAGCGTCCGTGGTAGCGGTGAACCGCGGCGTGGCCTCGCCCGCGGCTGATCATCGCCCGGTTGACGGCGAAGGCGAACGGCCAGGCGATGGCGAAGCCGCCCAGCAGCGGCGCCCAGAAGCGGAGGTCGCCGAGCCCTGCCTCCATCGCGCCGGGGACGAGGAGCAGGAATCCGTTGTCGATCAGTTCCATGATCGCGATCGAGACGGTGTCCGCGGCGAGCGCAATCGGCACGATCGCGGCCAGCGGGAGACGTGCTCGCAGGAGCGGCAGCGAGGTGAGGCTGTAGCCGAAGAGGAAAGCGAGCGCGACGGCGAGGGCGATCGACGGGACGTCGTCCCAGCCGAGCGCGGTGGCGATCGTCATCCCGGTCACCTCGCCGATGAGGCAGCCGGTCAGACAATGGTTCGTCGCGCTCGTGGCGAGCCGGTTGAGCTCGGCGTGATCCGCGGCCTCATGGGCATCCCCCATGTGGTGGTCACCGTGGGCGCTCGCGTCGTCGTGGGCATGCTTCACGGGCGATCCCGCCGCTCACCGTAGATGCCGGGACGAGCCCGTGTCTACTCGGGCGTTACGTACGCCGCCGTGAGGCCGCCGTCGACGAGGAACGTGGCTCCGTTCACGTACGAGGACTCGTCGCTCGCGAGGAAGAGCGCCCCGTAGGCGATCTCCTTCGCGCGCGCGAGCCGGCCCATCGGCAGATGGACGAGGCGGCGCTCGAGCGCGCCGGGCGTCTCCTCGAAGAGGCGCATGAGGAGCGGAGTCTCGACGGGCCCGGGGCAGAGGGCGTTCACCCGCACGCCCCGCCGCGCGAACTCGACCGCGAGCTCCCGGCTCAGCGAGAGCACGGCGCCCTTCGAGGCGGTGTAGGAGATCTGCGAGGTGGCGGCGCCGGCGAGCGCTACGAACGAGGCGACGTTGACGACCGAGCCGCCGCCGCGCTCGAGCAGGTAGGGGATGCCGTACTTGCAGCAGAGGTACACGCCCTTCGTGTTCACGTCCTGGACGCGCTGCCAGGCGTCCGGCTCGGTTTCGAGGATGGACCCGTCGTCCGGCGGCATGATCCCCGCGTTGTTGTAGAGGACGTCGATCCCGCCGTACCGCTCGGCCGTCGCGCGGTACATCTGCTGCACGCTGTCCGCGCTCGTCACGTCGACCTTCTGGAAGAAGGCCTCGCGGCACTCGGACGCCGTCTGCTCGCCCGCCTCCTCGACGACGTCGGCGACGCAGACGCTCGCTCCCTCGTCGGAGAAGAGGAGCGCGGCCTCACGGCCGATCCCGCCGGCCGCCCCCGTGATGACGACGACCTTGTTGTCCAGACGGCCCATCGGGGCCGGGAGCTTATCCGGCGACGAGCCTGGACAGCAGGCGGTCGAGTCGCTCCCAGCGCCCGTCCGTGACGGGCTCCTCGCGCTCGCTCCACCAGGCGAGCACGACGTTCGCCCCGTAGCGCTTGTAGGCGACGTACGAGCCGGCGAGGCTGTCGCGCTCCCAGTAGATCCCGTCGGCGCCGCGGCGAAGCGCCTTCCTCGTCTCCTTGTCCGTCAGGAGCGAGTCGACCGCCTCGTCGCGGCCGGGCTTGACGACGTAGACGTTGAACGTCCCGAACCGCCGCTGGAGCCGCGGCGAGACGTTGAGGCCGAGGCTCAGCTGCTCCCAGGCCGCGTCGCTTCCGGCGGCCCGCCGGAGCTTCGGCTGCCCGGGGACGTGCCTGAACTCCCGAATCACCTGCTGCGCGGTGAGGGCGGGAGGCTCCTGCCGGTCCTGCTCGTCCTCCGACGACTCCTCCGCCCCGCAGGCCGCGCCCAGGAGGGCGACGAGCGTGAGCGCAAGAAGAAGGGCGATGCGCTGCACGCCTAGAGCGTACGCGCTCGCGCCGACGGCCGCCGTTACTCGGTGGCGAGGAACACGTTCTTCGTCTCGGAGTAGCCGTCGAGCGCCTGCATGCCGAGCTCGCGGCCGAAGCCGGACTGCTTGAAGCCCCCGAACGGCGTCGCCACGCGCACGGAGCTGTTCGAGTTCACCGAGAGGACGCCGGACTCGATCGCGCGCGCCATTCGAAGCGCGCGTGCCCCGTCGCGCGTCCAGATCGAGCCGGAGAGGCCGTACGGCGTCGCGTTGGCGAGCGCCGCCGCCTCCGCCTCGTCGGCGAAGCGGATGACCGCCGCGACCGGCCCGAAGACCTCCTCCCGTGCCACTCGGTCGTCGTTCGACGCCTCGACGAGCGTGCAGGGGAACCAGAACCCCCTGCCGCCCGCGGGGATCTGGCCGCGGTAGGCGACGTCGCCGTCCACGTACGAGGCCACCTTCTCGCGGTGCGCGGCGGAGATGAGCGGTCCCATCTCCGTCTCGTCGGCCTGCGGATCGCCGACCTTCACCCGGCTCGTCGCGGCGACGAGGAGCTCCAGGAACCGGTCGTAGACGGAGTCCTCGACGAAGATGCGGCTTCGCGCGCAGCAGTCCTGGCCGGCGTTGTCGAAGACGGCGTACGGCGCCGACGCGGCCGCCCGCTCCAGGTCGGCGTCGGCGAAGACGACGTTCGCCGACTTGCCGCCGAGCTCGAGCGTGACCCGCTTGATCGTGCTCGCGGCGCCCTCCATCACGCTCCGGCCGACCTCGGTCGAGCCTGTGAACCCGATCTTGGCGACTTCGGGGTGCTCGACGAGGCGGCGGCCGACGACCGAGCCCTTTCCTGCGAGGACGTTGACGACGCCCTCGGGAATCCCCGCCTCCAGGCAGAGCTCGGCCAGCCGAAGAGCCGAGAGCGGCGTCAGCTCGGCCGGCTTCAGGACGACGGTGTTCCCGCAGGCGAGCGCGGGGCCGAGCTTCCAGCTCGCGATGTTCAGGGGGAAGTTCCACGGGACGATGAGGCCGACGACGCCGAGCGGCTCCCGGAAGGTGACGTCCACACCGCCGGCGACCGGGATCGTCTCGCCGTGATGCTTGTCGACGGCGCCGGCGTAGAAGTGGAAGACGTCGGCGACCATGCCGACCTCGGCGCGCGCCCCCGAGATCGGCTTGCCGACGTTCTCGGACTCGATTCGCGCGAGCTCCTCGCCGTGCTCCTCGACGAGCGCGGCCACCCGGCGGAGGAGACGAGCACGGTCCGAGGGGGCGACCGCCCGCCAGGCCGGAAACGCGGCGCGGGCGCGGGCGACCGCGGCGTCGGCGTCCTCGACGCCCGCCTCGGGGAGCTCGGCGATGGTCGCCTCCGTCGCCGGGTTCACGACGGTGATCACCGGCGCTCCCCTCGGTAGCGGCGCGCCTCCTCGACGAGCGCCTCGAAGAGGGCGAAGTCCTCGCCCGCCTCCGGATGCCAGAGGACGCCGAGCACGAAGCGACGGGAAGGGTCCTCGAGCGCCTCGACCGTGCCGTCCTCCGCCCGCGCGGCGTCCACGAGCCCGTCCCCGATTCGCCCATAGCCCTGGTGGTGATGGCTCTTGACCGGCGCGCGGTCGCCGAGCAGCCGCTGGAGGCGCGTGCCGCCCTTCAGGTCGACGTCGTGGTCGGCGAAGACCCCGGGCGTATGCTTGTGCTTCTCGTCCCCCACGACCTCGGGGAGGTGCTGGACGAGGTCGCCGCCGCGCGCGACGTTCAGGACCTGGCTGCCGCGGCAGACGGCGAGGACGGGCATGTCGCGCGCCAGGGCCGCCTCGAGGAGCGCGAGCTCGGCGCGGTCGCGGTCGGGTCGGACGCCGTTCGTCTCGGGGTGCGCCTCGGCCCCGTAGAGCTGCGGGTCGAGATCCGAGCCGCCCGAGAGAAGGAGCCCGTCCAGGGCGTCGAGCGTCTCCTCGACCCCGTCGGCGGAGGGGGGCACGACGAGCGGCCGCCCGCCCGCGCGCTCGACGGCCTCGACGTACGCGAGCGGGATGAGGGCGGCCGGGACCTCCCAGACGCCCCAGCGCACGCAGGGCTCCGCGTAGGACGTGATCCCGACGACCGGCCTAGCCACGCTCGAACATCCGCTCCCGCTCGTAGCAGGTCACGACCTCGTCGAAGAGTCGCTGCTCCGTGCGCGCGTAGTTCAGGTAGTGGTCGACGACGTCGTCCCCGAGCGCGCCTCGCGCCATCGTCCCGCGCTCGAGCGCCTCGATCGCCTCGCGGAGCGAATGGGGGAAGCGCTCGGCGTCCGACTCGTACGCGTTTCCCTCGAGCGGCGGCGGCAGCTCGAGCCCGTTCTCGATGCCGTGAAGGCCGGCGGCGAGGAGCGCCGCGAACGCGAGGTAGGGGTTGACGTCGCCGCCCGGGATGCGCGTCTCGGCGCGGAGGGAGGATCCGTGGCCGACGATGCGGAACCCGCAGGTGCGGTTGTCGTGGCCCCAGGCGAGCGTCGTCGGCGCCCAGCTTCCGGCGGCGAAGCGCTTGTACGAGTTGATGGTCGGCGCGACGAACACGGCCAGCTCCTTCAGGCAGGCGATCTGCCCCGCGAGGTACCCGGCGAAGACGTCCGACTCACCCGCGAACGCGTTCTCGCCGTCGCGCCAGAGGCTCGAGTGCACGTGGCACGAGTTCCCGATCCACGTGTGGTCGGGCTTGGCCATGAACGTGATCGAGCATCCGTTCAGGTGCGCGATCTCCTTGGCGCCGTTCTTGTAGACGACGTGGTTGTCCGCCATCGTGACCGCGTCCGCGTAGCGGAAGTTGATCTCCTGCTGCCCCGGCCACGCTTCGCCCTTGGACGTCTCCACGCGGATGCCGGCGGCGTGCATGCCGTTCCTGATCTGCCGGATGAGCGGCTCGTCGTACGTCGTGGCGAGCACGTGGTAGTCGAGGATGTACGGGACGGACGGCGTCAGGTCGCGGTAGTGCTTGGCGTGCGCCTCTGCGTACGTCTCCCTGAGCAGGTAGAACTCGAGCTCGGAGCCGAACATCGGCGTGTAGCCGAGCTCGGCCGCGCGCTCCGCCTGCCGCTTCAGGACCTGACGCGGAGAGGGGCGGACCGGGCTCCCGTCGTGCCAGACGACGTCGCAGAGGACGAGCGCGGTCGCGTCGAGCCAGGGGATGCGCCGCAGGGTCGCCATGTCGGGCCGCATCCCGAAGTCGCCGTAGCCCTGCTCCCAGCTCGCGATCCCGTAGCCGGGGACGGGGTCCATCTCCATCTCGAGCGCGAGCAGGTAGTTGCAGCCCTCGACGCCGTGCTCGGGCACGTTCTCCTCGAGGAAGAACTCGGCGTGCAGCCGCTTGCCGAGGAGGCGCCCCTGCATGTCCGTGAACGCGAGGACGACGGTGTCGATCGCTCCGCTCTCGACGTCGCTCCGGAGCTCGTCCAGCGTCAGCATGGCTGCGAGTCATACCACGCAGGACTCGCGCCGAGGGCCGCGAAAGTCTTGACGCCGCGGGCGCGGTGGTTTTCAATCGCTGCCTCTCGAAACGGCAGCGCGAGCAGGAGGGTTCGGATGGCGGAGCGCACGCGAGGGACGATCACCTATCGCGAGGCGGGGTCCGAGTACTTCGACAGGCGCAAGCTGCGGCGACACGCGCGAGTCTGGTCGCTCTGGGCGCTCGGCGTCGGCGCCGTCATCTCGGGCGACTTCTTCGGCTGGAACTTCGGCCTGGCGTACGGCTTCGGCGGCCTTCTCGTCGCCACGGTGGTCATCACGATCATGTACTTCGGCCTCTGCTATTCGATCGCGGAGATGTCGCCGGCGCTCCCGCATACGGGCGGCGCGTACTCCTTCTCCCGCTCCGCCATGGGGCCGTGGGGCGGGTTCACCACGGGCGTCGCGGAGACGATCGAGTACGTCGTGACGCCCGCCGTCATCGTGGCCGGGATCGGCTTCTACATGCAGTCGATCTTCCGCGATCTCTTCGACCAGAGCCCACCGCTGTGGGCCTGGTGGCTCATCTTCTACGTCGTCTTCGTCGGCCTCAACTTCATCGGCGTCGAGGCGTCGTTCCGCTTCACGGTGCTGATCACGCTCGCGTCGCTCGCGATCCTCGTCGTCTTCTACGTCGGCGCCATCGGCAACTTCGACTTCGACCGGTTCGCGATCGGCGACCAGGGCTGGTTCCCGGACGGGGTTCCCGGAATCTTCTTCGCCCTCCCCTTCGCCATCTGGTTCTACCTGGCGATCGAGGAGCTCCCGCTCGCGGCCGAGGAGTCGCACGACCCGAAGCGAGACATACCGAAGGGGACGATCTACGGCCTCCTGACCCTGATCGTCACGGGCTTTCTGATCCTGTTCCTCAACTCGGGCATCTCGCCGGGCTCCGAGGTCCTGGCCGAGTCGGGCGAGCCGCTCAACGACGGCCTGAAGACGATCTTCGGAAGCGGCACGGCGACCTCGATCCTGGCCCTCATCGCCGTGACCGGCCTCGTCGCGAGCTTCCACACGATCATCTACGCGTACGGCCGCAACATCTTCTCCCTCTCGCGCGCGGGGTACTACCCGCACGCGCTCTCGGTCACCCACGGGCGCCGGAACACGCCTCATGTGGCGCTCATCGCCGGCGCCGTCGTCGGCTACGGCCTGGTCTTCCTCCTCGATCAGGCGACGACGAACGAATGGCTGGGCGGAAATCTCGGCGCGGCGCTCCTGACCATGGCCGTCTTCGGAGCCGTCATCTCGTACTTCATGCAGACGGTCTCGTTCATCCTCCTGCGCCGGAGGCTTCCGGAGATCGAGCGGCCGTATCGGAGCCCCGTCGGCGAATGGGGCGCCTTCGTCGCTTCGGCGATCGCGCTCGTCTCCCTGATCTCGCTCTTCTGGAACGACGACTACCGCCCGGGAGTTGTGGGCGTGGCGATCTTCTACGCGATCGCGGTCGCCTACTTCGCGCTCGTCGGGCGCAATCGTCTCGTCCTCTCGCCCGAGGAGGAGTTCGCCGTGACGCGAGGCGTCCACGGGCACCCGGAGAGGGAGGGGTACGGCGTGACGGAGCGCGAGGAGCTCCGGCCGGGTTCCGCCCCGGCATCCGGCAGCTAGCGAGAAGCGGAGGAGCACCATGACGGCAGGCCCGGATCTCACTCGGCGCGACGACTACCTCGACGACCGCCGCCTCCTTCACAGGCTCGGCTACGCCCAGGAGCTCTTCCGGGTCATGGGCGGCTTCGAGAACTTCGCGATCTCGTTCACGATCATCTCCGTCCTCGCCGGGACGCTGACGTCGTACTTCATCGCGTTCAACAACGGCGGGCCGGTGGCGATCACGTGGGGGTGGCTCCTCGTCGGCGCCTTCTCCACGGTCATCGCCGTCGCCATGGGGGAGATAGCCTCCGCCTTCCCGACCGCCGGCGGCCTCTACTACTGGGCCTCGCGGCTCGGCGGAGCGGGATGGGGCTGGTTCACCGGGTGGTTCAACCTCGTCGGGCAGATCGCCGTGACGGCCGCCATCGACTACGGCGCCGCCATCTTCGTCACGGCGCTCCTCGACCTCTGGTTCGGCTACCCCAACACGACCGGCTGGATCTTCGTCACCTACAGCGCGATCGTCGCGCTCCATCTCCTCCTGAACATGTTCAGCGTCCGCTTCAACGCGAACCTGAACCGTGTGTCCGCGGGCTGGCACATGATCGGCGTGCTCGTCCTCGTCGTGATCCTCGCCGTCGTCCCCGATGATCACCAGTCCGTCGGGTTCGTCTTCGGCGAGACGATCAACAACTCCGGCTTCTCCGGACAGAACTTCACCCACGCCGCCTTCTGGTTCGTGTTCGGGATCGGGCTGCTCATGTCCCAGTACACGATCAACGCCTGGGACGCCTCCGCGCACATGAGCGAGGAGACGCGGCAGGCATCGCGCACGGCCGCGCTCGGCATGGTCATGGCCGTGGT
>DATAAQ010000091.1:0-5690 GCA_036260055.1 Gaiellaceae bacterium
TCCTCCCGCCGCGCTCCGACGAGCTCCTCGCAAAACTGCCGGTGATCCTCCGCCTTGCCTGGGAGAAGCGGTGCGACGAAAGCGACAACACCCATGTTCGACTCCTTCCACTCGAGGCTGACGCGCAGACCCTACAGTCGAGGCTGCAGCACACAACCTCCGTTCTCGCCGCTCGCGGACATTCCAGCATGACTGGCCCGGCCCAGGAGTAGCCTGGCGACGTGATCGACCGGCTCCGTTACGAGCACGACGACCGAAGCCGCCGCGGGCGCTAGGCGCCGCCAGTCTCCTCGCGAGACGCGAGCGCGTAATAGTTGCCGCCGTGTCGTCCTTTGGGTAAGAGCTCGGGAGCAGCCTGCGTCACCGCGGCAGCGGGTTCGGGCCGGTGGCGGTGACGAGGCGGGGCGGCACCCAGTCGTCGACGTGGCTGAACCCGTCGAAGCGCGCCCCCTGGGAGATGGCGCCGTCGTACAGGGACTGCCGGTAGAACTTCACGTGGGTGAAGTCCTCGAAGAGGATGTAGACCGGCTCGACGCTGGGACTCTGGAACTGCTGACCGGTCAGCGCGGCCCGATGCACGCGCGAGAACTCGTCGAACTCGTCACCCACGACGACGCCGAGGTGCTCGAGGCCCATCCGGTAGACGCGCTGGTGAACGGGCGGGATGAGCTCGATGAGCGAGACCTGAGTCCCGTCGAGGACATCGAGCGGCTCGGCGAGCACGATCAAGGAGATCGGGCGCCCGTTCCAGAGGTTCTCGCTGTTGGCCGTCGCATGGCGCTCGAGAAGCGTGCGCTGATGGACGTACAGGTCCCAATCGGCAACGCGGACGGCGAGGTGGCTGAGCGGGTACGGCGCGATGTCGATGCCGCGGGCGACGAGACGGTCGCGCTGCATCGCCGCGAAGGCTCGATAGTCCCCGATGATCTCGGCGATCGGGTCAGACGCAGCCACGTGGCACTCCGCGAGCGTTACTACAAATAGTTCCGATCGAGTCGTCCTTCGGATAGAAGTAGAGGACGACCGGACGGCCGCGCACGTCGGAGAGGCGGACGGTCTCGCCGGTGTCGCTCGGAAGCTCGAAGTCGGGAGCCGGGTTGCCGTCCTGGAGCACGCGGCGCGGATTGTAGGGTGTCCGCGAATGCAGGCGCTTCACGCGGTCAACGCCGTCGTCCTCATAGCGGCGAACCTGCTCGCGGTCGGCTGGGGGCTCGTCTACCTCCGCCGCAGGCGGCCGCCCGGCCGGGTCTACGCGCACGCGCTCGCACTCGCGCAGTCGCTCGTGATCGCGCAGGTCGCGCTCGGGCTGCTCCTCCTCTCCGAGGGAGCCGCCGCGCCGGACCGTCTGCATCCGCTCTACGGCGGCCTGGCGCTGCTCGCCGTCCTCTCGCCCTGGCTCTACGCGCCTCCCGTCCCCGCGAAACGGCTCGCGTGGTTCGTCGGCGCGACGCTCCTGACGGCCGCGCTCTCGATTCGCGCCTACACGACCGGAGCATGAGGGACGTCAACCCGACGCTCCGCGGCTTCGCCATCCTCGTCGTCCTGGCGGCGGCCATCACCGCGTTCCAGCTGCGCGTCGGCCTCGAGATCGTCCTGCTCTTCCTCCAGATCCTCTTCCTGCTCGCCATCGCGTACGTCCTCTTCATGCTCTGGCGCACGCGGAGGGAGGAGATCTCGATGTGGTCGGCCCGCTCGCGCGCCGTCTTCTACGGGGGCGCCGCGCTCGCGATCGCGAACATCGGCCTCGCCTTCACGAGCTGGTACCCGGTGGGCGGGCTCGAGTCCCTCGTCTTCCTGCTCGTGCTCGCCGCCGCGGTCTTCGCCATGTGGCGTGTCTGGCGCGACGAGCACACGTACGGCTACTAGGTCCGCGCCTCGTCGCGGAGGACCCAGAAGAGGACTGCCTCGCTCTCGCCGAGGTTCCGCCAGCCCGTGACGCCGCTCGCCTCGGCGAGGAGCGCCTCGCCGCCACGGAGCACCGGGCGCCCCGTGGGAAGCTCGACCTGGACGAGCCCGCTCCCGACGGCGACGAGCTCGACGCCCTTGTGGGGGAAGCGCGGCGCCCCCGCCTCTCCCGGGGCGAGCCGAGCCGTGTAGGCGCGGAGACCTGCGCGGGGATCGTCCAGGAGGGGCCAGGGACGGCCCTCCTCGCGGCCGGGCGGCCGGTCGCGGCGGCCGAGGCGATATCCCGGCGCGAGGTCGCCGCGGAGAAGCTCGTCGATCGTGATGCCGAGCTTCGCCGAGAGCTCCACGAGGGTCTCCAGGGAGAGTCCGCGCCGCCCGCGCTCCGCCTGCGAGATCGCGCTCGCCGACACCCCGGCGAGGCGGGCGAGGTCGCCCTGGCTCAGCCGGCGCGCCTTGCGGATGGCCTGCAGCGCCGTTCCCAGCCGCGCGGCGGCGGGCGCGGCGGCGAGCACGGGGCGGCCGTCCTCGACGCCGTAGCGGAAGACGCCTCCTTCGACGCCCGGCCGCCTGCCCTCGGCCTTCGCCACGCGGAGGCGGCCGTCGGCCAGGACGACGACGCACTGCGTAACGCTTTCGATCTCCCGGCGCAGGCGCTGAGGCAGCGAGGCGGGCCGGACGCTCCAGTAGGCGATCGCGCCGAGCTGGAGAAGAAGCGGGCAGGCACGCGTGAAGAAGCGGGCGCCGATCTCCGCTCCCCAGCGCGCCGTCATGGTCTCGAGCGGGTCGAAGAGGACGAGATCCCGCGTGCTCGGCGTGGCCGCGCGCCGGAGCGCCTGCACGAGCGCGCCCGGCCGTGCGAGCGGGGATTGCGCGCGCGCATCGAGGACGTCGAGTGCGGGGAAGCGGCTCCGCACCTCGTCCGGCTCGCTCTCGACGGCGACGTACACCGCGGAGTCGTATCGATCCGCGCTTTCGGCGGCCGCGGCGTAGAACGGCTCGTGCGCGGCCGGGTCCTCCGCCTCGAGCACGACGTTGTCGCCCCAGAGAACCCCGCCCAGGGCGTCATCGAGCTCCGGGATGCCCGTCGTCGCCGTCGCCATCGGCTATGAAGCGTAGCTTACGAAGAGGCGTCAAGACGCGGTCAAACGCTTATAAGAACGTCAATGGCCCGGGTTCTCGCCGCCGTCGACCGCTCACCGGAAGCGGCAAGGGCCGCCATCGCCCACTGCCGCGAGCGGGGGGCTTCGCTCGAGCTCGTCGGCGTCGTGCGCGACAGGCGCGACTTCCGGGACGTCCAGCACGGGCTCGTCCTGGCCGCCAGAGCCGCCCGCCGCGTGGGCGTCGAGGCCGGCATCGCCGTGCGGGCGGGCGAGCCGCTTTCCGCGCTCCTCCGGGAGGCGGGCGAGACCGGGGCCGAGGAGCTCTTCCTCCCCCTCCGGCGGGGCCCTTTCCGCCGTCGTCGCGGCGTGACGTACCTCCGCGTGCGGGGCCTGGCCGAGGCGCCGCGCCCCGGCGTCCTGCGGCTCGCGGCCTAGCGGGCGGGCGGTGCGACGCGCGCCGTCGCCCCGTCGAGCGAGTCGAGGATCTCCCGGATCTCCTGGGCGGTGCCCAGGAAGATCGGCGTGTCGCGCTCGGTGTAGCGGCTCGCCTCGGTCTCTCTCAGCGCCATCATCAGCTGGAGGAAGTCCGCCGGGCTCTCGCACTCGAACGCGGTCATGAACTCCTGGTCGTCGATGCCGAACGAGTACGTCGTGTGGTTGGTGATCGTGACGAAGCGGCTGCCCACGGCCGCGTGCTCCTGCATCGCGCGGCGACGGTCATCCAGCGGCAGCGAGTACCACTCGCGCTTCTTCACGAACGGGTAGACGACGAGGTACGGAGCACCGCGCGGAACGACCCGGCGCGGCCGCCTGCTCTTCTGCTCGAAGTACTGAGAGGGCTTCGTGGCGGCGAGGTACGAGTAGGGCGTCGTCAGCCAGCCGGCGAGCGGTGTCCCGTTCAGCTCGCTCCCGAGCTCCCTGAGGTCGTCGTACCTGTCCGTCAGCTTCCAGAGCAGGAGGTCGGCCTCGGGCCGGACGCCGACGAGGCTGTACGCCCGCAGCTCCATGCGCCCCGCCCAGTCCTCGACGACCTCAGCGAAGGCGTCCTTCGCCGCCGCCCGCTCCTCGACCGGCAGGCGGAGCCAGGCCGGATCGACCTTGTACAGGGTGTACGCGACGTACTGTGTCGAAGTCTCCTCGGCCACGGAGCAATCGTACCGGCCCGTGTGACGGCTTCCCTCCTACCGTGGAGCCGAGTGCGGAGGGGCGTCGGCGGGCAGGCGGCCCCTCCGCGCTACCGATCGGCGGCGACCGCGAGCGTGATGCCCGCGTCCGGTACCTGCCGGATCTCGGGCGTCGGCGTGAGCAGCCGCTGCCGCGACATGAGGAAGAGCTCGGGGATGATCTCCGCACGCAGCGACCCCGCCGAGAAGACGCGCACGACGGAGCTCTGCGAGACGGCGACGGCGATCGCCGTCGTCGTGCGCGAGACGGACGCGGCCGCCGCGTGACGCGTTCCGAGGCCCGGGAGGAAGTTCTCCGGGTGGCTGACGTCGACGTCGATGAAGCGCCCGGCCGAGACGAAGGTCCCGTCGTCGGAGAGGACGAACGCCCCGTCGAGCTGAGCGAACTCCTTGATCGTCTCGCGCAGCTCTGGCCGCTCGACGTGGAGGGTTTCGCTTGGATGGCCGTAGAGCGGGTCGAGCACGAGCGGGCGCGACTGCGCGAGGACGTTCTCCACGTCGCCGACGACGAAGAGCGTCCCGATCTTGCGCCCCTCCCGGCCTTCGCGGGCGAGCTCGACCGCGAGCTCGATCACGTCCTCGAGCGTGCGGCGTCGCGCCTCGGTGCAGTGCACGCTCCGGCACACCGCTCCGAAGGCCGCGTCCAGCCGTGCCTGTCGCTCGTCCCCGGCCACGTCCTCTCTTTAACGCGTGCGCCGGGTGCGGTAATCCCGGCGTGCGAGGCCGTAGAGCTCGGCTGATCCGTGTTGTACGGTGCACCCGTGGCTGAGGCGGCGGCCGTCGCGGGGCATGTCGGCTCGCCCGACGGGACCCGGATCGGTTACCGCCGGAGCGGCGCGGGACCGCCGCTCGTGCTCGTCCACGGGGCGACCAGCGCGCACTGGAGCTTCAGGTTCGTCGTTCCCATCCTCGTCGAGCGCTTTACCGTGTACGCGATCGATCGGCGTGGCCGCGGCGACAGCGGCGATCGAACGGACCATGCGATCGAGCACGAGTTCCAGGATGTCGCCGCGATCGTCGACTCCATCGGCGAGCCCGCGAGCCTCTTCGGCCACTCGTACGGCGCCACGGTCGCTCTCGGGGGTGCCCTCGAGGCGCGAAACCTCCACAAGCTCATCCTCTACGAGCCCGCTCCCGGGTTCTCGGCGGTGGCGAACGACGACATCGAACGAATCGAGGAGCTCATCGCTCGGGAGGAGCGCGAGCAGGCGGTCCTCCATGCGTTCCACGTGTTCGGCTTGACCGCCGAAGAGCTCGAGCAATTGCGGGCGTCCCCCACGTGGCCGGCGCGAGTCGCGGCCGCCCATACGCTGGTCCGCGAGATCAGAGCCGAGGAGGCGTACCGCGTCCACCCGGAGCGATTCCGCAATCTCGCCGCCCCGACGCTACTCCTGCTCGGCGATGAGAGCCCCGAGTGGGCGCGGGAGGGAACCGAGCGGGTTCGTGCGGTCCTTCAGGACGCGCGGGTGGCGATCCTGCCTGGCCAGGGTCATGCCGCGAT
>DATAAQ010000092.1:0-15309 GCA_036260055.1 Gaiellaceae bacterium
GGCGGAGCGGGCAGCCGGAGGCTCGGGGCCGGCAGCCGGAGGCTCGGGGCCGGCAGCCGGAGGCTGGGGGCCGGCAGCCGGAGGCTCGGGGCCGGCACGCGGAGGCGCCGGACGGGCAGCCGGAGCCCGTGCACAGGCAGCCGGATGCTCGGCGCGGGGAGCGAGACGCCCCGGCGGCGGGCGAGGACGACCCCGAGGAGGAGGCCGACGGCTCCGGAGATGCCGAGCGTCAGGGCGAGCAGGGTCGCCCACGGAGTCGCCCCCTCGTCGGGCGCCGCGGCCTCGCTCTGCGCCCCGGCGGGCGAGGCCGGGGCCTCCTCCACGGTCGGCGTCGTCGCCCCCGGCTCGGCCGGCTCCTCGGCGGGCTCCTCGGCGCCCTGCGTCGGGTCGAGCGGGTACTCGTCCCACAGCTCCGTGGGAAGACGCTCCGCCGGGGCCTGGGCGGCGGCGGGCGGACCCGCGAGCGCGAGCGCCGCGAGGCCTGCGAGGACGGCCGAGACCAGCCGGGCGATGGCGGTCCGGGGGCGCCTCATCGGATGGTGAGGGGAGTTCCGACCGGCATGAGCCGCGCAAGCCTCAGTATGTCCTCGTTGCGGAGGCGGATGCAGCCGTGCGAGACGCGTCCGGGGAGCAGATCGGGCCGGTTCGTCCCGTGGATCCCGACGAAGCCGCCCGCCGGCCAGTCGGTCAGGACCTCCGAGCGGGCGCTCGTCCCGAACGCGAGCGGCCCGTAGAACGCGTTCGCGAACTTCGTGAGCTTGTTGCGGACGTAGAACTCGCCTCTCGGCGTCGGCCACTCGCTCCGGCCGACGCCGACGTCCGCCCGGAAGACCGGGCGCCCGCCCCGGAGAAGCGTCGCGGTGAGCGCGCGCAGGTCGACGACGAGGCGCGTGCGGACTGCGCCGTAGCCGCCGAGCGCTTCGCGCGGGACCCAGCCGGTCGTGCCGTTCGGCAGGACCGCGAGGTTCACCCGCGCCCAGATCCGTCCGTCGGCTGCCACGGTCCTGCCGAGCACCAGGACGATGTTCTGCGTGCCCTCCGGCGTCGTGGTCGCGAGCTCGGCGACGGGGGCCGCCGACATCCTCGGGCCCGCGCGGGCGGTCGTCGGCCTGCGGACGGGCGCGAAGCGCGAGAGATCGCGCGTGCTGCCGAGCGCGCGCGGCGCGCCGGGGACGAACGCCGGCTCCACGGGCTCCGGCAGGACAGGTGCGACGACGTCGCCGCCCGCGTCGGCGCTCGCGCCCGCCCCGGCGTCCGGGGGGGCGGGCGCGAGGACGTCGAAGCCGAGGACGAGGGCGCCGGCGGCGAGGACGAGGAGCAGAGCCGCAAGCGCCCGGCCGCCCCGGCGCCGCTGGAGCACCTCCCTCATCCCGTGAAGCGCGGCGGCGTCCTTCCCGCGGTTCGCGGCCGGGAGACGATGAACCGGGTCGAGCGGACGACGCGGTCGACGGCCGCGAGCGTCTTCGGGGCGTCGAGCGCCGAGCCGACGGGGCGGACTCCGACGATGCGCCGCGCCCAGGCGGCGTGGCGCGCCTCCACGGTCAGCAGCGAGAAGAACGCCGCCCGGAGGCCGAGGTCGCTGACGCGCGGCGCCTGCCCGCCGAGGAGCGCGACCGTGAGGTCTTCCATCGCGACCGCCGTCCGCGTGAAGTGGTCCGGGTCCTCGGTGACGCCGCGGTAGTCGAAGAAGGGCTTCTTCGCCGCGCGTCGGCCGAGGACGTCCTTGATGATGCGGACGTGGGCGCGCTCGTGGGCGCCGAGCGTGCGGGCCCACTCCTCGCGCTCCGAGCTCATGGCGCGCACCGTGCCGAGGGACTCCGCCTCGGTGTAGAAGCCCGACTGGAGGTACTCGAAGACGAGGCCGTAGTTGAGGATGGCCGTGTCCTGGGCCCTGCCGCGGGCAGCCGACGCGGTCGCGGGGGCTGCGAGCGCCGCGAGCAGCGCTCCGCTTCCGATCGCCGCACGGCGCAGGAGCTCGGCCCGCGTGGTGCCGGCGACCGCCTCGACCGTCTCGAGGAGGGCGCCGTCGCGGTCGACGTCCTCGATCGTGAGCGGCAGGTGCGCGGTCTCGTCCCTCGTCATCGCCTAGCCCGGAAACGGAAGGCCGGCCCGCTCCAGCGAAGCCCGCACCTGCTCGGGGGTGCGCGCCGGATCGGCCGCCTCGGGAGCGGGGTTCATGCCGAGCATGTCACGGATCCAGGCGGCGTGGCGGGCCTCGACCGAGACGATCGGGGCGGCGGCCGCGACCGCCCGCACCGTCAGATTGCCTCCCTGGCCGATGTACGCGCCCACGCCCGCCTCCTCGAGGGCGTGCGCGCTTCTCAGGAAGGTCTCTTCGCTCCCGGCGGCCCCGCTCAGGTCGAGCTCGGGCTCGGGGCGCGCCGCGGGGCCGAGGTACTCGCGCAGGTAGGCGACGTGCCGCCTCTCCTGGGCGCCGACGACCTCGGCCAACTCGAGCGCCTCGCCGGTGAGCCCGCCCTCCTCGAGCGCCTGGGCGTAGAAGGCGGCCTGGAGCTCCTCGAGACCGAGCGCGAAGTTGAGGATGCGCTCGTCCTGCTCCGGCGAGGGAGCCGACGCGGCCGGCGACGCCCTGCCGCCGAGCCACGCGGCGCCGGCCGCCAGCCCGGCGAGCACGAGACCGCCCTTCGCGAGAATCTCCTCTCGGGACGCCGCACGCGATCCCATCCGAGCACACCCCTTCCGCAGACGCCAGGAACAGAAGTTTCCCGCTGGTGCCGGTAGTAATCAAGTGGCTGCGGGAGCGGCGCTCCGCCTCCGCCCGGCTCAGCCCCCGACCTGCACGGCCTCGACGCCCCGTTCGGCGAGCACGGCCTGCGCTGCCGCGAGGCGCGCGACCGGCACCCGGTACGGCGAGCACGAGACGTACGCGAGGCCCAGCTCGTGGCAGAAGGCGACCGAGCGGGCGTCGCCGCCGTGCTCGCCGCAGATGCCGAGCTTGATCTCCGAGCGGACGCCGCGCGCCCGCTCGACCGCGATCCGCATCAGGTCCCCCACGCCGCTTCGATCGAGCGTCTCGAACGGATTCGTCTCGAGAATGCGCTCGTCCAGGTAGTGGGTGAGGAAGCGGTCGGCGTCGTCGCGGGAGAACCCGAGCGTCGTCTGCGTGAGGTCGTTCGTCCCGAAGGAGAAGAAGTCCGCCTCCTCGGCCACCTCGTCCGCGCGCACGCAGGCGCGCGGCAGCTCGATCATCGTGCCGACGAGGTAGTCGATCCGCCGCTCGGCCTGCTCCATCTCGGCCGAGGCGGTGTCGAGGGTCAGCCGGCGCAGCCGCCGCAGCTCCTCGGCGAAGCCCACGAGCGGGTGCATGATCTCGACGAGCGGCGCGTCGCCGGTGCGCTCCTCGACCGCGAGGGCAGCGCGGACGATCGCGCGCACCTGCATCTCGTAGACCTCCGGGTAGAGGAGGCCCAGGCGGCAGCCGCGCGTGCCCAGCATGGGGTTCGCCTCCTGGAGGGAGCGGATGCGCCGGCGCATCTCGTCCGACTCGGCCTCCTCGACGGGCGGGAGGAACTCGTGCAGCGGCGGGTCGAGGAGGCGGATCGTGACCGGCAGCCCGGCCATCGCCTCGAAGATCCCCTCGAAGTCGCCCTGCTGGAGCGGGAGCAGCTCGGTGAGCGCGTCACGCCGGTCGTCCGCGCCCCGCGCCATGATCATCCGGCGTACGACCGGCAGGCGCTCCTCGGCCATGAACATGTGCTCCGTACGGCAGAGGCCGATGCCCTCGGCGCCGAACTCGCGCGCCTTCGCCGCGTCCTCCGGCGTGTCCGCGTTCGCCCGCACGCGCAGCCGGCGGAGGTCGTCCGCCCAGCCGAGGAGCGTCTCGAAGCTCTCGCCGATCTGCGGGGCGACGAGGTCGACCTCGCCGACGATCACCTCGCCCGTGCCGCCGTCGATGGTGAGCACGTCGCCCTCGGAGAGCTCGGCGTCGCCGAGCCGGATCGTCCGCCGCTCGAGGTCGATCGCCAGCCCCTCGACACCGGCGACGCACGGCGTGCCCATCTGCCGGGCGACGACGGCGGCGTGGGAGGTGAGGCCGCCGCGTGCGGTGACGACGCCCCTGGCGACGAGCATCCCGTGGATGTCGTCGGGGGTCGTCTCCCAGCGCACGAGGACGACGTCCTCCCCGGCCCGCCCGCGCTTCTCCGCCGTGTCCGCGTCGAGGACGACGCGGCCGGTGGCGGCGCCCGGGGAGGCATTGAGGCCCCTGGCGGCCACCTCGTAGTCCGCGTGCGGGTCGATCATCGGGTGCAGGAGCTGGTCGAGCTGCGCCGGATCCACGCGCGCGACCGCCTCCTCGCGGGAGATCAGCCCCTCGGCGACCATGTCGACGGCGATCCGGAGAGCCGCCTGAGCCGTCCGCTTGCCGGCCCGCGTCTGCAGGAGGTAGAGGCGCCCGTCCTCGACGGTGAACTCGATGTCCTGCATCTCCCGGTAGTGCTCCTCCAGGCGCTGCATCGTCTCCGTCAGCTGCTCGAACGCCTCCGGGAGCCGCTCCCGCATCCGCTCGATCGGCTCCGGCGTCCGGATCCCGGCCACGACGTCCTCGCCCTGCGCGTTCGTCAGGAACTCGCCCCAGAGCCCCTGCTCGCCCGTCCCCGGGTCGCGCGTGAACGCGACGCCCGTGCCCGAGTCGTCGCCCTTGTTGCCGAAGACCATCTGGACGACGTTGACGGCCGTGCCGAGGTCGTCGGGGATCCCGTTCGCGCGGCGGTAGACCTGCGCGCGCGGCGTCTCCCAGGAGTCGAAGACCGCCCGGACGGCGCGCTCCAGCTGCTCGCGCGCGTCCTGGGGAAACTCGGCGCCGGTGGCATCGCGGAAGATCTCCCGGAAGCGGCCGACCAGCTCCCGCAGGTCGTCGGGGCCGAGGTCGACGTCGTCCTCGACGCCGCGCCGCTTCTTCAGCGCCGTCAGCTCCTGCTCGAACCGGTGCGCGTCGGCGCCGGCGACGACGTCGCCGTACATCTGGACGAGACGGCGGTACGCGTCCAGCGCGAAGCGCTCGTTCCCCGTCGCCCGTGCGAGGCCCTCGACGGCCTCGTCGTTGAGGCCGAGGTTGAGGATCGTGTCCATCATCCCCGGCATCGAGACGGCCGCCCCGGAGCGGACGGAGACGAGGAGCGGATCCTCCGGGTCGCCGAAGCGCTTCCCCGTCTCCTCCTCGAGCGCCCGCAGGTGCTCGGCGATCTCGTGCTCGAGGCCCTCCGGGAGCCGGCCGCCCGCGCGCATGTACTCCCGGCAGGCCTCCGTCGTGATCGTGAACCCGGCGGGGACGGGGATGCCGATCGCCGTCATCTCGGCGAGCCCGGCGCCCTTGCCGCCGAGAAGCTCCCGCCCGAGCTCGGCGCCCGCGGAGAAGTCGTAGACGTACGTGCCCGCCATCGAGTGGCGCGGATTCTCCCATCAGGCCGCTTGCCACGCCACGTCCACGGTGGCCGTCCTGCGCCCTCGCGGGGAGCGCGTCAGAGTCGCCGCGTGCGGACGAGGCTCCTCCCGATCCCCTCGGTCCCCCTCCTCCTGCGCCCTTCTGGGCAGGCTCGGCCACTTCGACGGCCGCTGGGCAGGACGGCGCCGATCCCCCGGCAGGGGAATTGCGCGCTTCCCCCCGCTCACCCATCCTGAGGGCAGCGGGCTAGGCAGACGTGGGGCGCCGCAGTCTACGTCTCGGCCCGAGAAGAGGCGGTCGTGGCACCACGGGCCGCCTCTGCTTTTTCCCGCGCTCGCGCAGCCGGGCGTGGAACTTCGCCGGCGTCGCGAAGGACGTCGGCTCCCCTCTACGCCGAGCGGCGCTCCGCGAGCCAGGAGACGAGGCGGATGCCCATCCAGACGGGCGTCAAGAGGACGTAGAAGACGAAGAGGCCCGCGGCCAGGGTCAGCATCCAGAACGGCCAGTAGTACAGCGGGATCTTTCGCTTCTCGCTCATCGGCGCGCCGGCCGCGCGTGCAGCCGCCGACCCTCGACCAGGCGAACGATGCGCCGCGCCGTCTCCTCGATCGCGAGGTTCGAGACCTCGATCACCGGACAGCGGAGCCGCCGGTGGACGGTCTCGGCGTATTCGAGCTCCGAGTAGATCTCGTCGAGCTCCGCGTAGCCGGCCTTGCCTCGGCGCATGGCGCGGGCCCGGGCGCCGCGGATCTCGGCGAGCCGCTCGGCCTCGATCGTCAGGCCGACGACCTTCGCGGGATCGAGCTCCCACAGCTCCTTGGGCGGCTCGATGCCCTTCACGATCGGCACGTTGGCCGTCTTGTAGCCGAGGTAGGCGAGGTACATCGAGAGCGGCGTCTTCGAGCTGCGCGAGACCCCCACGAGCACGATGTCCGCGTCCTCGAGCCGCTCCGCCCCGACGCCGTCGTCGAAGCGGACGGCGAACTCGATCGCCGCCATCCGGCGGAAGTAGTTCGAGTCGAGCACGGGCCGAGCGCCCGGCGTCCGGGTGGCGGGGGCGCCCGAGACTCGTGCGACCGCCTCGATCGGGTGTCCGAGGAGGTCGCAGTAGTGGAGCTTGTAGCGCTTGCACACCGCGCGCATCGCCTCGCGGAGCTCGGGCTCCACCAGGGTGTACATGACGACCGCCCGCCGGCCGCGCGCACGGGCGCCGGCCAGCTGGACGTCGTCGACGTTGGTGATCCGAGGGTGCCGCACGACCTCGAACTCCTGCCCCGGGAACTGGCCCTCGACCGCCTCGGCGAACTTGGCCGCCGTCTCTCCCGTCGAGTCGGAGACGACGTGGAGCTCGACCGGCTGGCTCATCGCGGGATGCGGGAGAGGTTGCCGAGGGTCCCGACCGCGTCGCGGACGTCGAGCAGGAGGCGCAGCCGGTTCGCGCGCACCGACGCGTCCTCCGCCATGACGAGCACCTCGTCGAAGAAGCGGTCGACGGGCGGACCAAGCTCGGCGGCCGCCTCGAGCGCCGCGGCGAAGTCGCGTTCGGCAACGGCGGCTTCGATGCGCGGCGACGCAGCGCCGAGCGCCTCGATGAGCTCGAGCTCGGCCTCGTCCGTGGCAAGCCCCGGATCGAGGCTCGGGGCGGCGCCGTTCGCCTTCCCCGCGAGCCGGTTCGCGCGGTCGAACGCGACGTAGGCGCGGTCGAACTCCTCGGAGGCCGCCTCTCCCGCGAGCGTCTCCGCGAGACGGGCGACCGCCCCGAGCTCGGTGAGGGCGCTCTCCCGCGCGGCGCGCACGAATTCGACCGGGGCGTCGAGAAGCCCCTCGAGCCGCTCGAGGACGAAGTCCGAGACGTCGGCCGGATCGTCGCGCACCTCGGCTCCCTGCTCGACGAGGAGCGCGAGGTCGCGCCGGACGAGCGCGGCGACGTCGATGCCGAGGCCGCCCTCAACCGCCAGGCGGCAGAGCCCGATCGCCGCGCGGCGGAGGCCGTGCGGGTCGCGCGAGCCGGTCGGGCGGCGGCCGAGCGCGAACGCGACCGTGAGGTTGTCCACCTTCTCCGCGGCGGCGAGGACGCGCCCCGGCTCGGTCTGGGGGAGCGGGCCGTCGGCCGCGTCCGGGAGGTACTGCTCGTCGATCGCGGCGCAGACTGCCTCCGGGTAGCCGGCCAGGCGGGCGTACTCCGCCCCGATGTGGCCCTCGAGATCGGGGAACTCGCGGACGAGCTCGGCCGCCTGGTCGGCCTTCGCCAGCCGGGCGGCCTCCTGCGACGCCTCGCCCCCGCCCAGCTCCACCGCGAGCTCGACGAGGCGAGCCGTCTTGTCGGCGAACGAGCCGGCGCCGGCGGCGAACGCGATCGAGCCGAGCTCGTCCGCGAGGCGCTCGATTCCACGCGCGACGTCGCGCTCGAAGGTGAAGTGGGCGTCGTCCAGCCGTCCCGCGAGGACGCGTTCGTTCCCGGCGACCACCGTCGCCGGGTCGCCGCCGTTGCCGACGAGCGCGAAGCGGGCTCCCTCGAGCGGGAAGTAGCGCTGGTGCGACTGCATCGCCGTCTGGACGACGCGCGGGGGAAGCTCGAGGAAGCGCTCGTCGAAGCGCCCCTCGAGGACGATCGGGCTCTCGACGAGATGCACGACCTCGGAGAGGACGCCGGCGGGGTCGCTCCACGCCCCCACGGCGTCGAGCCCCTCGCGGATCAACCGCTCCCGCTCGCCCGCGTCGGGCTCGACGCCCGCAGAACGGAGCGCGTCCGCGTAGCCGTCCGCGTGCGCGATGTCCACCTCCCCGTGCGTGAAGCGGTGCCCGAAGGACGCGCCCCCGTAGCCGGCCAGCGTCTCGCCGTCGAGCTTGGCGCAGAGCCAGCGGACGGGGCGCGGGAACCTGAGCCCGCTCTCGTCCCAGCGCATCGTCTTGCCGAACGCGAGACCGCGGACGACCGCGTCGAGCGCCGCGGGCGCCGACTCGGCCAGCGGACGCCCCGGCCGCGCGAACCCGAGGAAGCCGTCGCGCACCTCGAGCTCGTCCGGCGCCACGCCCTGCTTCCGTGCGAAGCCCTCCGCCGCGCGCTCGCGAAGGTGCTCGGGCGGCCCCTTGACCCACTCGTCCGGCGACCGCTCGGGGAGGCCGCGCAGGAGGACGGCGAGCCGGCGCGGGCCGACGTAGAGCTCGTCCGGCCGCCTCCCGAGCACCCGCTCGCAGAGCGCGGGCAGCTGCCCCTCGGCCTCGCGGCACGCGGAGGCGGGGAGCTCCTCGCAGCCGATCTCAAGCAGCAGGCTCGGCAAGGCTCTCGACGTAGAGCTGCGCGACGCGGCGGGCGAGGGCGCGCACGCGGGCGATGTAGCCCGCGCGCTCGGTCACGGAGATCGCGCCGCGCGCGTCCAGCAGGTTGAAGGCGTGGGAGCACTTGAGCACCTGGTCGTAGGCGGGAAGCGGCAGACCGCGCTCGAGCAGGTCGGCGCACTCCGCCTCGTGCTCCGCGAAGCGGCGCACGAGCACGTCGACGGGCGCCTCCTCGAAGTTGTAGACCGACCACTGGCGCTCGCTCTCCCGGTAGACGTCGCCCCACGTCACGCCCGGCGCCCACTCGAGCTCGAAGGCGGAGCTCTTGTCCTGGAGGAACATGGCGAGGCGCTCGAGCCCGTACGTGATCTCGGCGGGGACGAGGTCGACGTCGAGACCCCCAAGCTGCTGGAAGTACGTGAACTGGGTCACCTCCATGCCGTCCACCCAGACCTCCCAGCCGAGGCCCCACGCGCCGAGCGTCGGCCCCTCCCAGTCGTCCTCGACCAGGCGGACGTCGTGCTTCCCGAGGTCGATCCCGACGGCCGCGAGCGAGGCGAAGTAGAGCTCGAGGACGTCGGCCGGCGCCGGCTTCAGGACGACCTGGTACTGGTAGTAGCGCTGGAAGCGGTACGGGTTCTCCCCGTAGCGGCCGTCCGTCGGACGGATGGAGGGCTCCACGTACGCGGTCTTCCACGGCTCCGGGCCCAGGCAGCGGAGGAACGTCGCGGGGTTGAACGTCCCGGCCCCGACCTCGGTGTGGTACGGCTGCATGAGGACGCAGCCGTAGTCCCCCCAGTAGCGCCCGAGCGCCGCGATCGTCTCCTGGTACGTGGGGGCGCCCACGGGCCTGATCCTACTGGCGGCCCTCGCGCGTCCCGGGCTCACTCAGCCCGACTGGGCGAGCGTCCGCAGGCGGAAGCCGCCGTGCTCCTCGTAGGAGGACTCGATCACGCGCAGGCACTGCCTGAGCGCGTCGGGCGAGAGCCCGGCGCCGTGCGCGGCGGCGAGCGGGTGCTCGAGGAGCGTGCGGATCCCGACGAAGCCGGCCTCGGAAACGGGGACGGCGCTCGCGGCGCACTCGCGGCAGACCGCGCCGCCCGCCCGCGCGGAGAAGCCGACGAGCGGCCTTGCCTCCCCGCACGCGGCGCAGCCGGCGAGGTGCGGCAGGTAGCCGGCCAGCCAGAGGAGCTTGAGCTGGAAGGAGAGCGCGAGCGGGTCGAGCGCCGGCCGGGCGGGCAGCTCGGCGTCGACGCCGTCGAGGACGTCGAGGAAGCGCGTGAGCGCGTGGAACGCGGGCGGCTGCGAGTCCTGCTCCACGAACAGCCGGAGCATCGCCTCCAGCCCGATGTGGCCCACGGCGAGGCGGTAGGCCTCGGCGCGGGAGCGGTCGTGCGAGCGGAGGAGCTCCGCCCCGCGCACGGTCATGAGCTCGCCGCGCCCCTCGTGGAGCAGGAGCTCCACATGCGAGAGCGGCTCGAGGCGCGCACCGAAGCGCGAGCGCGTCTTGCGCACGCCCTTGGCGATCGCGCCCACGCGGCCGCGCTCGAGCGTGTAGAGGTGGAGGACGCAGTCGGCCTCGGAGAAGCGGATCGAGCGCAGCACGACCGCCTCGGTTCGGAGCGTGCGGGAGGCCACGAGGCCAGTCTAGTCCGCGTCCCGGCGGGATCCGTTTACCGCTGGGTACCTTGAAGGGAGATGGCGAGGATCCAGATGTACACGACGGCCTGGTGCGGCTTCTGCGTGCGCGCGAAGACGCTCCTCGAGGACCGGGGCCTCGAGTACGAGGAGATCCGCCTCGACGACGATCCGGCCTTCCGCGCGAAGCTCCTCGAGCTGACCGGCCGCTGGACCGTCCCGCAGATCCTCATCGACGGCGATCCGATCGGCGGCTACTCCGAGCTCTGGCAGCTCGACCGCGACGGCCGCCTCGAGCGGCTCGCCGCCTAGGCCAGCCGCTCCGCGAGGTAGCGCAGGCCGAGCGGGTAGCGGTACTCGATCGCCATGTGCGTCGCGTCGAAGAGCTCGAAGTGGACGTCCTCGACCCCGATGTCGGCCAGCGCGCGACGGAACGCCTCCGCGCCGAGGTCGAGGAAGAACTCGTCCCGCGTGCCGCAGTCGACGTAGATCGCACGGAGCGACCGGAGGGCGTCGGCGTGCCCGGGCACCATCCGGACCGGATCCCAGGCGAGCCAGCGCTCCCAGGTCTCCGGCACCAGCTGCCCCGTCGCCGAATCGAACGGCACCCGGACCGTCCCGTCCTCGTCCGCCGAGTAGCAGGCCGCCATGCACCACGTGTTGAGGAGGTAGTGGTCGCTCTCCTTCGACATGGCGGGCCGCGAGCGGAAGTCGTCCCAGAAGCGCTCGTAGGAGCCCTCGTAGTCGTCCCGGAGCGCGCGCGCCGCCTCGCGGAACTCGGGGAGGTAGCACGCCTCGAAGAGCGCGTCGCCGGCGTGCGTCGCGAGCCCCCCGAAGAGGTCGGGGCGGAGCATGGGCGTCACCATCGCGCCGTAGCCGCCGCTCGACTTCCCCTGGATGCCTCGGTGCTCCGGCGCGGGCAGGGTGCGGTAGCGCTCGTCCACCCAGGGGACGACCTCGTCGCAGAGGTAGGTGTGGTAGCGGCCCGTCCCCGGCGAGTCGAGGAACTGGCTGCCGCCGAGCGACGTCCAGCAGTCGACCCAGACGAGGACCGCGGGCGGCGCCCCGCCCGACGCGAAGAGCTCGTCGGCGAGCTCGGGGAAGTTCCGCCGGAACGGCGCGCGGTTCCGCCACATGTCGAGCTGGCCGGTGAGCCCCTGGATCATGTAGACGGACGGGTAGCGGCGGTCGGACTCGTCGTCGTAGCCGGGGGGCACGTAGACCCAGAGGGGCCGCCTGTACGGATCGCCCAGGGGGTTGTCGCGGAGCGCCTCGCTCTCGAAGACCGTCTCCTCGAAGCGGCCGCTCGGCTCTGTCGACCAGGGCTCCACCGCGATCCGGATGCTAGCCCGGCGGCGGCTGGCAGGACGGGCAGTACCAGGTGCCCCGCCCGCCCGCGCGGATCTTCTCGACGGGCGTCCCGCAGCGAGGGCAGGGTTCGCCGGCGCGCCCGTAGACGCGGAACTCGCGCTGCATGCGCCCACGCCGCCCGTCGGCGCCCCGGTAGTCGCGCAGCGTGGCGCCCTGCCGCGCGATCCCGAGCTCGAGCGCCTTGCGGATCCCCTTCCTGAGGGCCGCGACCGCCTGCGGGTCGAGGTCGCCGGCCGGGGTCAGCGGGTGGATGCGCGCGTACCAGAGCGCCTCGTCGGCGTAGATGTTCCCGACCCCCGCGGCCGCGCGCTGGTCGAGCAGCGCCGCCTTGATCGGCGCCCTCCGCCCGGCGAGCGCCGCGCCGAGGCTCGCGGTCGTGAACGCACGCTCGAGGGGCTCCCGTCCGAGGCGGCGCGCCTCGAAGTACGGCTCGAGCTCGCCGGGCTCGAGGAGCTCCCATGTGCCGAAGCGCCGGACGTCGCGATACGCGATCTCCGAGCCGTCGTCGAGCCTCAGGAGCGCCCGGACGTGGGAATCGCGCTCGGCGCCCTCGGGCGCCGGATGGAGCACGCTGCCCGTCATCCGGAGGTGCACGAGGAGATGCCGGCCGCTCTCGAACCTCACGATCAGGTACTTCCCGCGCCGGGCGACCTCCGCGACACGCTCGCCCGCGAGGGCCCCCGCCACGGCCTCCGGCGGCTCGGGCCTCGTGAGCCGCGGGTCGCGGATCCGGGCCCGCTCGATCCGCCTCCCCGCCAGCGCGGGCGCGAGCGAGGCGCGGATCGTCTCGACCTCGGGCAGCTCGGGCATCGCTCCCTGGCCTTCAGTCGAGCACGTCGAGGACGATCGGCCGCGGCTCGGGCGCCTCGGGGCCGAGCCGGTAGCACGCCTCCACCTCGCCGACGGCCCGTCGCGCGCTCCTCTCGTCCCGGGCGTGCACCTCCGCGAGCGGCCGGCCCGCCTCGACGCGGTCGCCCCGCTTGGCGCGGCAGACGACGCCGACTGCGTGGTCGACGGGATCCTCCTTCGTCACGCGCCCCGCGCCCAGGCGGAGGGCGGCGAGGCCGACGTCGGCCGCCGCGATCGCCTGCACCCAGCCGGCCTCCGGGGCGGGCACCGCCTGGACGACCGGCGCCGCCGGGAGCGCGTCGACGTCCGGGTCGCCCCCCTGGGCGCGGACCCAGCGCTCGTAGAGCTCCAGGGCCGCTCCGCTCGCCAGCGCCTCTTCCGCGCGCGCCCGGCCCTCCCGCGCGTCCACCCCGAGGTCGGAGAGCGCGAGCAGATGGGCGGAAGCGCCGAGGACGAGCTCGACGAGGTCGGAGGGCCCGTCGCCGCGCAGCGTGGCGACGCACTCCTGGATCTCGAGCGCGTTCCCGACGGCGCGCCCGAGCGGCTGGTCCATGTCCGTGAGCTCGCAGACGACCTCGCGGCCGGCGCGCCGGCCGAGCTCGACCATCGCGGCGGCGAGGTCGCGCGCAGACTCGAGCGTCTTCATGAAGGCGCCGTCGCCGACCTTCACGTCGAGGACGATCGCGTCGGCGCCGCCGGCGATCTTCTTCGCCATGATCGACGACGCGATGAGCGGGACGATGTCGACCGTCGCCGTCACGTCCCGCAGCGCGTAGAGGCGCTTGTCCGCCGGGACGAGGTCGGCCGTCTGGCCCACGATCGCCAGGCCGAGCTCGCGCACCTGGCGGAGGAACTCGTCGCCGCCGAGCTCGATGCGGAACCCGGGGATGGACTCGAGCTTGTCGAGCGTCCCGCCCGTGTGGCCGAGCCCCCGGCCGCTCATCTTCGCGAAGGGCACCCCGCAGGCGGCGACGACCGGCGCGAGCACGATCGAGGTCTTGTCCCCCACGCCGCCCGTCGAGTGCTTGTCGACGACCTTGCGGCCGAGGCCGGAGAGGTCGATCGTCTCGCCGCTTCGCACCATCGCATCGGTGAGCGCGTGGGTCTCCGCCGCCGTCAGCCCCTGGAAGTAGACGGCCATGCAGAAGGCGGCCATCTGGTAGTCGGGCACCTCGTCGCGCACGTAGGCGAGGACGAGCTCGGCGACCTCCTCGCCGGCGAGCTCGGCGCCGTCCCGCTTGCGCTCGATCAGCTCGGCCGGCCGGATCACGCGGCTTTCTCCGCCACGAAGACGGAGTGCCGTGCGAGCGCGCGAAACGGCCCCGCGAACTCGGGGAGCCGCTCCGCGAGGTTCGGGCCGCGGACGAGCGCGAGCGAGCGCAGGTACTCGCGGAGAGCGTCCCGATCGGGGAAGACGACGGCGCCGTCGGCGTCGCGGCGCTCGACGCGGTCGAAACGGCGTCGGAGCGGCGCCTCGCCGCTCTCCCGCGAGAAGCCGCCGTCCCCCAGGCTCGGCGCACCGAGCCGCTCGTACAGGTCGGCGAGGTTCTCCCGGCCGAACGTCGCGGCGACGAGCCGTCCGCCGGCGCGAAGGACGCGCGCGAGCTCGCCCAGGCCACGGTCGAGGTCCGTGACGTGGTGCAGGACCCAGAGCGCCGCGACGCAGTCGAACTCGCCGTCGCCGAACGGGAGGCTCTGGACGTCGGCGACCCGTGCCGAGACGCCTCGCGCGCGGGCGAGCTCGACCATGCGCGGCGAGACGTCCACGGCGGTCACCTCCGCGCCGAGGTCTCGCGCGAGGCGGGCGGCGAACTCACCCGTCCCGGAACCGACCTCGAGGACCCGCCGCGGGGACACCTCCGCGACCGCGTCGAAGGCCAGCTCCTCCGCGTTGGGGCCCTCGACGTAGTCGACGAGCGCGACGCGACGCGCGAGGAACCGCTCCTCGCTCGCGTACTCGCGAGCGACGAGTTCGGGGTCGTTCAGGCGCGTCCTCTGGGGGCTCACGGCTCGACGACGGTGGTGCCCGGGATCCCGCGCGACGGCGCCTTGCCGCCGAGCCAGGCGTTCGCCGTCGCCCCCACGTCGGCGAACTCGCCCTCGTGGACGGCGCCGGCCGCGTTCCGGTTCTCGACGTACGCGAGGAGCAGCGCGTGCTCGCGCGAGTGGTCGGTCGACGGCGTCGTCGGGTCGCAGCCGTGATCGGACGTGAGGATGAGGAGGTCGCCGGGGCGGAGCGCGTCGAGGAGGTCGGGCAGGCGGCGGTCGAAGTCCTGCAGGCAGCGGTGGAAGTTCTCGGGGTCGTTGCGGTGCCCCCAGAGCATGTCCGTCTCCACGAGGTTGACGAACACGAGCCCGGCGTCGAGCTCGCGCAGGAGCCGCTCCGTCTCGCGGATGCCGTCGATGTTCGACTTCGTCGGGTGCGACTCGTCGATGTCGACTCCGGCGAAGATGTCGTGGATCTTCCCGACCCCGTGCACCTCGGCCCCGGCCTCGCGCGCGAGGGTGAGGTAGTTCGGCTGCCTCGGCCGGAGCGACCAGTCGTGCCGGTTCGCCGTCCGCGTGTAGCTCCCCGGCTCGCCCGTGAAGGGGCGGGCTATGACCCGGCCGACCGCGTGCTTGCCCGCGAGGATCTCGCGCGCGCTGGCACAGGCCGCGTACAGCTCCTCGAGCGGAATCGTCTCCTCGTGCGCCGCCACCTGGAAGACGGAGTCGGCGGACGTGTAGACGATCCACTTGCCAGTGCGCTCGTGCTCCTCGCCGAGCTC
>DATAAQ010000093.1:0-2538 GCA_036260055.1 Gaiellaceae bacterium
ATGGGCCTTTTTGCCGGCGCCGTAGAGGACGCCCGGGACGAGGCCGCCCGCGCGGAGGCGGCGCGACTCGGCGCTGCCGCGCGTCTCGCGCGGCCGCACGTCCAGCTTGATGCGATCGCCCGCCATTCCGGCCGGCAAGTCTAGCGAAGCCCTCTGGACGCCCGGGCTAGCCGGCCAGCCAGGAGGTCTCGCGCCGCTCGAGGCGTCCCTGGAGCTGGGAGACGTACACGCCGAGCTCCCGTTGCCGCTCCTGCAGCCGCTCCTCCCGGATGTCGAGCGAGATCTCGCGCCGCTCCACCTCGGCCTCGCGGAGCTCGATGTCGGCCTCCACGAGCGCCCGCCTGGCCTCGATCTCGTTCTCCCGCTCGTCGAGCTCGCGGTTGCGCACGCGGAGCTCGTCCTCGAGCTCGCTCACGCGCTTCTCGCGGCGGTCGAGGCGCTCGCGCGACTCGAGCAGGCTCGCGATCGGCTCGAGCTCCGCCTCGAGGGCGGCCACCTGCCGCTCCCGCTCCGCGACGCCGGCCTCGGCGGCCGCGACTCGGCCTTCACGCTCCCCGAGCTGGCTCTCCGCCGCCGCGAGGCGCGCAGCGCGCTCCTCGAGCTCCGTGCCGCTCTCGCGTCCGAGCTGCTCGAGGTTCTGGATCTCGAGGCGGATCACGGGCGGGACGAGACCCGCCGCGGCGCCGTTCTTGCGCCGCCGGCGACCGCTCCGCCGGCTCTTCGCCGTGGGCGCCTTCAGGGGCTCGTGAGGGGGGTTCTCGGACAAGACTCGCCGCAGCCTTCTCCCCGGAAGATGGTCGCTCCTGGAAGGCGCGACATCCCCCACCTGAGCGGTTTCCCGCCGCGTCACGCGTTCCGGGGATCCGCTCGCCGGCTAGAAGAGCTGGTTCTCGCCGGCGAAGATCGCCGAGACGGACTCGTCCGAGAAGACGTTCTGGATCGTCTCCGCGAGGATGCCCGAGACCGTCAGCACCGTCAGGTGGTGGGGCCGCTCGAGCTCGTCGATCGGCACGGTGTCGGTCACCGCGATGCCGGAGAGCTCGCTCTCCGCGAGCTTCTGGAGCGCGTCGTCGGGGAAGAGGCCGTGCGTGGCGCAGGCGTAGACCTCCGTCGCGCCGGCCTCCTTGAGCGCCCTCGCTCCCGCGACGAGCGTCCCGCCCGTGACGATGATGTCGTCGCTCATGATCGCGACCTTGCCGCGCACCTTCTCCTCGCCGATCACCTGCGTCACGGCGGCGACGTCGTGCGCGGGGCGCGTCTTGCTCATGATCGCCCAGTCGGCCTCGAGCATCTGCGCGAACTTCTCCGCCATCTTGGCGCGCCCCGGGTCGGGCGAGACGGCGACGACCCCGTCGCCGTGGAAACCGCGCGACTCGCGGTAGTACCGGGCGAAGAGCGGCAGCGCCGTCATGTGGTCGACCATGCGGAAGAAGCCCTGGATCTGCCCGGCGTGCAGGTCCATCGTGAGCACCCGGTCGGCCCCGGCGACCTCGAGCACGTCCGCCACGAGCTTGGCCGTGATCGGCTCGCGCGGCGACGATTTCTTGTCCTGGCGGGAGTACGGATACCAGGGCATCACGGCCGTAATCCGGTTCGCCGAGGCGAGCTTGGCGGCCTGGATCATCGTCGAGAGCTCCCACAGGTAGTCGTTCGTGGCCCGCCCGTGGCAGGACTGGACGATGAAGACGTCGGCGCCCCGGATCGACTCCCGGTAGCGGCAGTACGTCTCGCCGTTGGCGAACGTCTTCAGCTCGGCGTCGCCGAGCTCGATGTTCAGCTGGTCGGCGATCTTCTCGGCGAGGAGCGGGTTCGAGCGCCCGGAGAAGAGCATGAGCTTCCCGGACGGCCCGCGCTCGATCCAGCGGCCGCGCTCGCCCGCGGGGTGGACGGCGGGCTCGGGCGGGATCTCGAGCCCCGGCAGGGCCAGCTCAGTCGTTCCGGTCTCCACGCAGATAGCCCTCCTTCGTCACCTGGCGCGACCTGGCGATCGCGAGCGAGTCCGGCGGCACGTCGTCGGTGATGTACGAGCCGCCGCCGATCCAAGCGCCGTCGCCGATGGTCACGGGAGCCTCGAAGCCATTGTGAATGCCGGTCCTGACGTTTCGCCCGATCGTCGTCCTGCCCTTGGGCCGTCCCGGCTCGTGCGGGTAGTTCGCGGTGATGGCGCCGGCGCCGATGTTCGTTCCCTCCCCCACGTCCGCGTCGCCGACGTACGAGAGGTGCGGCACCTTCGTTCCTTCCCCGATGCGCGAGTTCTTGATCTCCACGAACGTGCCCGCCTTCGCACCCGGCTCGAGCATGGTCCCCGGCCGGAGGTAGCAGAAGGGCCCGACGAGGGCGCCGCGCCCGATCTCGGCGTCGACGGCGACGACGTGGGGCCCGACCTCGGCCGCCTCGCGCACGACCGTCCGGCCGCGGAGGACGGTGAAGGTGTGAACGACCGCGTCCGGCTCGATCGCCACGTCGGCCTCGATCCACGTCGTGGTCGGGTCGACGATCGTCACCCCGGCCTCCATGTGCCGGCGCAGGATCTCGTCC
>DATAAQ010000094.1:0-14240 GCA_036260055.1 Gaiellaceae bacterium
CCAGCCGGGCGACCGTCGCCCGGCTGGAAGACGCACAGGCGCGGCACCTGGACGCGCTCGTCGTGGTCTCCGGAGGGGAGAGCTGGTTCGCGGCGGAGACGGCGAAGGAGGAGGAGCCACGGCAGCGCGCCGAGCTCCTCCTGGGGCTCGCCGGCGCCTGCGAGCGGACGGCGCGGGCGCTCGGCGGCGCGGCGAAGTCGGCCGGGCGCTTCGAGGCGCCGCTCCGGGCGCGCGTGGACGCCGGCGGAAGCCGCGCCGGCGAGCTGGGCGGCGAGCTGCGCCGGCTCGGCTCCTGGGAGGCCGAGCTCCGCCGGGCGGCCGCGGAGGCGGGGGAACGGCTCTCGGCCGTGAGCGTCGAGCGTGCCCGGCTCGAGGCCGAGCGGGAGGAGGTCCTCCGTCGACTCCCCGAGGAGGCGGCGCCCGAGGCGCTCTCCGAGGAGGAGGCCGGGGAGCTGCGCTCGCAGGCGGCGCGGCTCGAGCGGCGCCGAGAGGCCCTCGGGCAGGTGAACCCCCTGGCGGCGGAGGAGCACGCGCGGGAGAAAGCGCGCCTCGAGGAGCTGAGCACGCAGAGGGAGGACCTCGAGCGCTCGCTCGCCGAGCTCGCCGAGCTCCGCGACGACCTCTCGCAGACCGTCGAGCGGCGCTTCGAGCAGACGCTCGCCGACGTCGAGCGGCACTTCGAGGAGGTGGCCGCGACGCTCTTCCCCGGCGGGAAGGGACGCCTCCTGCGGGTGGACGAGGAGGACGAGGATCCGGGGATCGAGATCGAGCTCCAGCCGGCGGGGAAGCGGATCACGCGGCTCTCGCTCCTCTCCGGCGGCGAGAAGGCGCTCGGCGCCATCTCGTTCCTCTTCGCGCTCTTCCTCGCCCGTCCGTGCCCGTTCTACCTCCTCGACGAGGTCGAGGCAGCGCTCGACGATGTCAACATCGCTCGCTTCACCGAGCTCCTGCGCCGCTTCGCCGGCCGGGCGCAGTTCATCGTCGTCACTCACCAGAAACGGACGATCGAGGCCGCGGATATCCTCTACGGCGTCACGATGGGGGCGGACGGGATCTCCGAGATCGTCTCCAAGCGGCTCGACGCCGCGGCTCCGGCGCACGCGCTCACGGCGTGACGCGCAGCTGGGCGGAGTTCCTCGGCGACGAGCAGGCGTTGCCCGACGAGGGGGGAGAGCGACGCGGCTGGTTCGGCCGCCTGCGCGAGTCGCTGACGGCGAGCCGGCAGGCGCTGACCCGCGAGCTCCTCTTCGATCCGGGCGACGCCGACGCGTGGGAGCGGATCGAGGAGGCGCTGATCGCGGCCGACTGCGGGGTTCAGGCGACCGTGGAGATCGTCGAGCGGCTGGAGGCCCGCGACCCGCGGAGCCAGGCGGAGCTCGTCGAGGGCCTCCAGGCGGTCGTCGCGGAGCTCGCCTCCGCCGACGGGCAGGAGCGCCTCGCGCTCGCCGGGCGACCGAGCGTCGTCCTCGTCGTCGGGGTCAACGGCACGGGGAAGACGACGACGATCGGCAAGCTCGCGCACCGACTCCGCGAATCGGGCCGGTCGGTCGTCCTCGCCGCGGCGGACACCTTTCGGGCGGCGGCGGAGGAGCAGCTCGAGATCTGGGCGGAACGGGCGAGGGCCGACTTCGTCGGCGCCCAGCGGGGGGCCGACCCGGCCGCCGTCGCGTTCGACGCCATCGCCGCGGCCGAGGCGCGGGGGCGGGACGTCGTCGTCGTCGACACCGCGGGGCGCCTGCACACGCAGACGAACCTGATGGAGGAGCTCGCCAAGATCAGGCGCGTCATCGCTGGGCGCCTCGAGGGCGCGCCGCACGAGACGCTGCTCGTGCTCGATGCGACGACCGGGCAGAACGGGCTCCGGCAGGCGAAGCTCTTCGACGACGCGGTCGGGGTCACCGGCGTGGCGTTGACGAAGCTCGACGGGACGGCGAAGGGCGGCGTCGCCGTCGCCGTCACGCACGAGCTCGGGCTGCCCGTGAAGCTGATCGGCGTGGGGGAGTCGCTCGACGACCTCCAGCCCTTCGACCCCGCCGACTTCGCCCGCGCGCTCGTCGGGCAGGAATGACCCGGTACGTTCGCGTGACGATCTCGGCGCGAACGGCGCCACCCCCGCGCGCTCCCGCTCGATAGGCTGGGAACCCGGAGGGAGGCCCGCGGCGGCCCCGGAACGGGGCGAGAGGCCGCGGCTCAGACGAAGGAGCGTCGAGACCTTGTCCGATCCCGTCTTCCTGATCACGGGCGCCTCGAGCGGCATCGGGGCGGCGACCGCGCGCCGCGCCGCCGAGGCGGGCTACCGCCTCGTCCTGGCCGCGCGCCGGGCCGAGATGCTGGCCGAGCTCGCGGACGAGCTCGGCGGCCGCGAGCGCGCGCTCGCCGTGCCGTGCGACGTCACCGAGTGGGCCGACCAGGAGGCGGCCGTCGAGCAGGCGCTCGCCGAGTTCGGGCGGCTCGACGTCGCCCTCGCGAATGCGGGCTTCGGCGCGCCGCGAGGATTCCTCGCCTCGACGCCCGAGCACTGGCGCGAGATGGTCCTCACGAACGTGTACGGCGTCGCCCTCACGATCCGGGCGACGCTTCCGGCGCTGAAGGAGTCACGCGGCCACCTGCTCCTGACGTCGTCCGTCGCCGGGCGCCGAGCGCTCCCCGGCTCGCTCTACGCGGCGACCAAGTGGGCGGTCACCGCCATGGGCGAGGCGGCGCGCCAGGAGCTGAACGACACCGGCGTCCGCGTGACCCTCGTCGAGCCGGGCATGGTCGACACCCCGTTCTTCGAGGATCCCGTCACCGACGCCCTCGAGCCGGACGACGTCGCCCGCGCGGTCCTCTACGCCGTCGGCCAGCCGGCGCACGTGGACGTCAACGAGATCCTCCTCCGTCCGACGGCGCAGAAGCACTAGGACGGTCTAGCGAAACGGCGCAGCTCCCATCAGTGAGGGGTTGTCTCCTGTCTCACCCGGCTGGTCGCCTAGGGCACCCGAGTGAATCGACCGCTTCGAGTGGAGCCTCCTGACCCCTCCGCGTAGACCCGACCCGGGTTCGATCCGAACGCGCCGGCGAGGGCCGGGCGCGCGCGGCCGGCCACATCTCTCCCAGCGAGCGCAGGCGGGGGTCGAGGGCGGCGACATCGTCACGGCCGCTGACGACCGGGTGATCGCGACCGCTGGCCGCCGCAAAGCGCGGGAACGTGCCCTCGCGGACATACAATCGCGACCACGAGCGAGGCGGGTTACATCGACGTCCCCGGCGGGCGCGTCTGGTTCCGGAGCATCGGCGACGGGGACGGCGTTCCGCTCCTCTGCCTCCACGGCGGGCCCGGCTTTCCGCACGACTACCTCGAGGAGCTCGAGGGGCTCGCCGACCGGCGGCGCGTCGTCTTCTACGATCAGCTCGGCTGCGGGAGGTCGGACCGCCCCGAGGACATGACTCTGTGGGAGGTCGACCGCTTCGTCGAGGAGGTCGCCGTCGTGCGCGAGGCGCTCGGGCTCGAGCGGCTGCACCTCTTCGGGAGCTCGTGGGGCGGGATGCTCGCCCTGCAGTACGTCCTCGACCGCCGCCCGCCGCTCGTGAGCCTCGTGCTCTCCTCCAGCCCGGCGAGCTGCCGGCGGTGGACCGAGGACTGCACGGAGCTGCTCGCTGCGTTCCCGGAGACGGTTCGCGAGACCATCCGCCGCCACGAGGCGCACCGCTTCACGGGTTGCCTCGAGTACTCGGCGGCCATCCTTCCCTACTACAAGCGGCACGTCTGTAGGCTCGACCCCTGGCCGGACGGGCTCGAGCGCTCGTTCGCGGGCGTGAACCAGCAGATCTACGAGTACATGGCCGGCCCCAGCGAGTTCGCGATCGTCGGGACGCTGCGCGACTGGGACGTGAGCGAGCGGCTCGCCGAGATCGACGTCCCGACGCTCATCACGTGCGGCGAGCACGACGAACTCCGGCCCGCGCACGCGAGGGACATGCAGAGGCGCATCGTGAACGCCGAGCTCGAGGTGTTCCCCGGCGCCTCCCACGTCACGATGGCCGAGGTCCCCGAGGCCTACCGGGAACGGCTCAACGAGTTCTTCGACCGGGTCGAGCTCAGCTCTCGTACTTGAACTCCACCCCGACGGCCGTCGCACCGGAGGTTTCCGCCGACCGTTCGGGGTAGACCATCCAGACGGCGCTCTTGCGCACGGGGTTGAAGGCGATCTCCGCGTTCACCCTCAGCACCTGCACCGACATCGTCCGATCGAGTGCGATCTCGGGAATGTGCTCCCGAAAGAACGAGACCGGGTCGTTGGCCGCCAAACGACCGATCTCCGTGTCGGTCTTCGTCTGCACGAGGAAGATCTCGAATGTGTGCTCGCCGATCAGGTGCTCCGTGTTGGCCAGCGTGAGGCGCGTCCAGGCGAAGTTCTCGCCGTCGCCGCCGGAGTCGCCGTTACTTCCCTTCTCCATGAGCCTCCTCCTTGGTCACGATTCCGGGCCGCTAGACACGGTACGACCTCGTCGGGATCCGCACAAGTGACCGCCCGGGCGCAGGCCCGGATCGGCTGACGTTTGCATTAGCATCGGGTCGTGCGGGCTTGCGGCAACTGCAACCAGCTGAACCCTCCGGAGGCGCGCTTCTGCGCGGCATGCGGGACACCGCTCACCCCTCCCGCCGAGCGACGCGAAGAGCGCAAGGTGATCACCGTCCTCTTCGCCGACATGGTGGGCTTCACGAGCCGAGCGGAGGGAATGGACGTCGAGGACGTGCGCGCGATGCTGGCCCCGTACCACGCGCTTGTCCGCCAGCAGCTCGAGCAGCGGCGGGGCACCGTCGAGAAGTTCATCGGAGACGCCGTGATGGCGGTGTTCGGAGCCCCGACCGCGCACGAGGACGACCCGGAGCGTGCCATCCGGGCGGCGCTGGCCATCCGTGAGGCCCTGGCGGCGTCGAACGAGCGGCATCCGGAGCTCGATCTTCACGTGCGCATCGGGGTCAACACCGGGGAGGCGCTCGTCGCGCTCGATGCACGACCTGCGGCCGGCGAGACCTTCGCGTCCGGCGACGTCGTCAACACCGCGGCCCGGCTCCAGGCGGCCGCGCCGATCGACGGCATCGTGGTCGGGGAGGCGACCTACCGCGCGACCCGCGACCTGATCGAGTACGAGCCCGTCCGTCGTGTCCACGCCAAGGGCAAGGCGGAGCCGATCCCGTGCTGGCAGGTCGTGCGGGCCCGCTCCCGGATGGGCGAGACGCGCACGCGCCGGGATGCGATCCCGCTCGTCAACAGGAAGCACGAGCTGAAGGCGCTGCTCGAGGCGTTCGACCACACCCACCGAAGCTCCGTGCCGCAGACGCTGACGCTGGTCGGCGTGCCCGGGATCGGCAAGAGCCGACTCGTCCGAGAGGTCTTCCGCGATCTCGATCGGCGCCACGAGCTCATTCGCTGGCGCGAAGGGCGGTCGCCTCCCTACGGGCACGGGGTGACGTTCTCGGCCCTCGGCGACATCGTGAAGGCCGAGGCCGGGCTGCTCGAGTCGCACACGCCGGAGGCTGCCTCGGCGAAGCTCGCCGCCGCGGTCGCGTCCGTGATCGAGGATCCCGAGGAGGCGGCCTGGGTCGAGGGCCACCTGCGCGCCCTCGTCGGGCTCGCGGCAGAGGAGTCCCTGTTCGGCGACCGCAGGGCCGAGGCGTTCGCCGCGTGGCGACGCTTCATCGAGCGCCTGGCCGAGCGGCGGTCCACCGTGCTCGTCCTCGAGGACCTGCATTGGGCCGACGACGCATTGCTCGACTTCATCGACCACCTCGCCACATGGGTGGCCGAGAGGCAGCTCTTCTTGGTGTGTACGGCGCGGCCGGAGCTCCTCGAACGGCGCCCCGGCTGGCTCGGGGATGCGAGCACCTCGCGAGTGCTGGCGCTCGCACCTCTCTCGGAGGCGGAGACCCACGAGCTCTTCGACGCGCTTCTGGGACGAGCGCAGCTGCCCCCGGAAACACGCTCGGCCCTGCTCGCTGGAGCGGCTGGAAATCCCCTCTACGCGCAGGAGTTCGTCCGCATGCTCGTCGACCGTGGCAGCCTCGTCCGGCAAGAAGGCGCGTGGATCTTCGAGCCGACCGACGACCTCCCGGTTCCCGACTCGGTACTCGGGATCATCGCCGCGCGGCTGGATGCGATTCCCGCGGAGGACAAGCGGGTGATCCAGGATGCGGCCGTCGTCGGGAAGGTCTTCTGGCCGGGGGCGATCGCGGCCGTGGCCGAGCGGGGCCGCTGGGCCATCGAGGAGGTCCTTCAGCGCCTCGAGCAACGGCAGCTCGTTCGTCGACGGCGCGACTCCTCGCTCGCCGGCGAGTCGGAGTGGGTGTTCGAGCACGCCCTCATCCGGGACGTCGCGCACCGGACGATCGTGCGGCAGCTGCGGGCGGCGAAGCACCGCCGCGCGGCCGAGTGGCTCTCCGCTCTCCCCGGAGGCCGCCGCGACCGAGCCGACACGATCGCCCACCACTACGTGACGGCTCTGGAGAACGCAGAAGCATCCGGGCAGGCCGACGGGGAGCTCCGGATGGCGACGGCGGACGCCCTGCAGGCGGCGGCCGAGCATGCGAGCTCGCTCCACTCGCACGCTGCGGCCGGCCGGTTGTGGCAGAAGGCCATCGAGCTCTGTCCCACCGACGACACGCGTCGACCGCGCCTGCTCCTCGCGCTCGGGAAGGCGCGCGCGTTCGCAGACGAGCCCGCCGACCAGACGCTCGAGGAAGCGGCGGCCGCGTTGCTCGACGCCGGCGACCTGACCGGCGCTGCCGAGGCGGAGGCGACGCGCGCATGGCTCCTGTCCGTGGCGGGTAGGCCCGAGCAGGCCCGCGAGCGCGACCGGCGAGCGCTCGAGCTCGTGCGCGACGCCGCCCCGTCGCATACGAAGGCGCTGATCCTGAGCAGCGTCGGCGCGCACAGCGTCTTCGTCCGCAGCCGCCGCGAAGAGGCGCTCGCCCTCCTCAAGGAAGCGCTCTCGATCGCGGAGGGGCTGGGTCTGCGGGAGATGGAAGCGGAGGCGCTGCAGTTCATCGGGATGGCCCGGCTCGACGCAGGCGACGAGGACGGGGTTCGGGACATCGAGAAGGCGCTCGAAACGGCGGTCGAGCTGAACTCCCCGGTCGCGCTGAGCTGCTACGGGAACCTCGCGGACATGCGTCGGTACTTCGGCGCGCTCGGGGAGGCGGCGGCGCTTCACCTGGACGGCGAGCGCGCGGCCAGGAGCATGGGGATTCCGCTGCAGGTGCGCCGGTTTCGCGCCGAGCAGGCGTGCGACCTCTACTACAGCGGCGACTGGGACGACGCACTCGCCCACGTGGAGGAGTATCTGGACGCCGTCGAGACGGGCTCGCCGCACCGGTGGGTGGCGGAGGCCCGGATCCACCGGGGACGCGTCCGGATCGCCCGCGGCGACGCCGAGGGCGCGCTCGAGGATGCCGAAGCGGCGCTCGCCTCCGCCCGCGAGACAGCCGAGCCGTTCAACCTCTTTCCGGCGCTCGCGTTCCACATCCGGGCGGCAGGCGAGGCCGCGCCGGAGGCAGCCGAGGCGAGCGCGCGAGAGCTCCTCGCGAGCCTGGCCGAAGGTCAGCCGTTCTGGGGCGCGTGGATGCTTCCCGACCTGCTGACAGGTCTGGCCTCGGACGACCGTCTCCGCGACCTCGGGCGCGCGCTTGCGGGAGCGACGCCCCACTCGCGGTGGTACGAGGCCGTCTCTGCCGCCGCCGAGGACGACTTCGCGCAGGCGGCCGAGGTCTACGCGGCGATCGGCGCGCAGCCGGACGAGGCTGTCGCCCGCCTGCGGGCGGCGGAGCAGGCTCGGGCCGCGGGCGATGCCCGCGCCGCGGAGCAGCAGCTCGGTCGCGCCCGCGGATTCTTCAGGCGGGTGGGGGCCCGCGCCCTCCTCCGGGACGCCGAGGCGCTCGCGTCGGCCTGATCACCGGGTGAACGACCGCTCGCGCCGGGGGCCAGCGTCAGTACGCGGAGCCGGTCCTCGAGGCGGTGCTTCCGCTGCTACGTGGTGAGCTCGGCCGGAAGGGCGGCGTGGGCCTCGAGATTCAACCCGACCTGCGGTACGCGACGGCACCCGTTTCGCCAGGCGTTTCGCTTAACCCCCCTAGCACCGCCGGACGCCCGACTGGGCTAGCGCTCGACGCCGAAGGAGATGTTCACGGTCGTCCGGTACTGGGTGATCCGGTCGCCGTCCACCTCGCAGCTCATGGAGACGACGTCCGCTCCCGAGATGCCGCGGATCGTCTTCGCCGCCTCGGCGACGGCCACCTGCGCGGCCTCCGCGAACCCGTCCGGCGAGTTTCCGATGATCGTGACGACCTTGGCGACGTCGGACATGCGTTCCTCCTTCGATTGATGGAAAAAGGCCGCAGCTAGACTTTCCGGCCGCGCCATGTTTGACACGCTTTCGGACAAGCTGCAAGCGACGCTGGGCGATCTCCGCTCGCACGGCCGCCTCTCCGAGGAGGACCTTTCCCGCGCCGCGCGCGAGATCCGGCTCGCCCTCCTCGAGGCCGACGTCAACTTCCGCGTCGTCAAGGAGTTCGTCGCCACGGTGAAGGAGCGCGCCGCGGGCGCCGAGGTGACGAAGAGCCTCACTCCCGGCCAGCAGGTCGTGAAGATCGTCCACGAGGAGCTGACCGCGCTGATGGGCTCCGGCGGCTCGAAGCTCGCCTTCGCGGGCCGCCCGCCGACGGTGGTCCTCCTCGCCGGCCTCCAGGGCTCGGGGAAGACGACGGCGGCCGCCAAGCTGGCCCTGCTCCTCCGGCGCGAGGGCAAGGCGCCCGCGCTCGTCGCGGCGGACCTCCAGCGCCCGGCCGCCATCGACCAGCTCGAGCAGCTCGGCAAGCAGATCCAGATCCCCGTCTACCTCGACCGCGGCACGAAGGATGCCGTGGCGGTTGCCGCGCGGGGCCTCGAGCAGGCGCAGGCGCAGGGCCGCGACGTCGTCGTGGTCGACACGGCCGGCCGGCTCCAGATCGACGAGCCGCTGATGGACGAGCTCGCGGCGATCCGGAAGGCGACGAAGCCGCACAACGTCCTCCTCGTCCTCGACGCGATGACGGGACAGGAGGCGGTCGCGGTCGCGGAGGCGTTCGCGGAGCGGATAGCGTTCGACGGCGTCGTCCTGACGAAGCTCGACGGCGACGCGCGCGGCGGCGCCGCCCTCTCGGTCAAGGCGGTCTCGGGGAAGCCGATCAAGCTCGGCTCGACCGGGGAGAAGCTCGACCAGCTCGAGTACTTCCATCCCGACCGGATGGCCTCCCGGATCCTCGGCATGGGGGACGTCCTCACGCTGATCGAGCGCGCGGAGGCGGCGGCCGAGGAGGACGAGCAGGCCGAGATGGAGCGCCGCCTGCGGGCCGGCCAGTTCACGTTCGACGACTTTCTCCAGAGCTACCGGATGATGCGGCGGATGGGACCCGTTCGCTCGATCGTCGGCATGATCCCCGGGCTCGGGAAGCAGATGCAGGGACTCGACGTGGACGAGGCGCAGCTGGCGCGCGTGGAGGCGATCGTCCTCTCGATGACCGCCGACGAGCGCCGCCGCCCCGAGATCATCAACGGGTCGCGGCGCGCGCGGATCGCGCGGGGGAGCGGCACGACGGTGCAGCAGGTCAACCAGCTCATGCAGGCGCGCAAGCAGATGCAGAAGGTCGTGAAGCAGCTCGGCCGCGGCAAGATGCCGAACCTCCAGTCGCTCGCCGCCTCGCAGCGACGGAGATAGGAGAAAGGACGGAATGGCAGCACGGATTCGACTCGCCCGCGTGGGCTCCAAGAAGAACCCGATCTACCGGGTCGTCGTCGCCGACTCGCGCTCGCCGCGTGACGGCCGCTTCATCGAGATCGTCGGGCGGTACAACCCCCAGACGCAGCCGTCGACGATCGACCTCGACGCCGAGAAAATCCGGGACTGGATCTCGAAGGGTGCGCAGCCGACCGACCCCGTCCGGCGCCTGATGAAGTCCCAGGGGCTCTGACGACGCCGTGGAGGACCTGCTCGAGTACCTCGCCAAGAGCCTCGTCGACGAGCCGGACGCCGTGCGGGTCGTGAGGAGCGAGCGGGAAGGCGCGGTCGTGCTCGAGCTCCACGTCGCCCCCGACGACGTCGGCAAGGTGATCGGGCGGCAGGGCCGCGTCGCCCGGGCCCTCCGGACGCTCGTCCGGGCCAGCGCCGGCCGGCGGCACGAGCGCGCGGTCCTCGAGATCGTCGGCTAGCTTGCCCGACTGGGTCGCGATCGGCCGGGTCGGGCGGCCGCACGGTCTCGACGGGAGCTTCGTCGTCGAGCAGGCGAGCGACGCAGCGGAGCGCTTCGCACCGGGCGCGCGCGTCTACGTCGGCCGGGAGCCGGCCGGGGTCGTGGGCGCGAAGCGGGCGGGTAACCGGCTCGTCGTCCGGCTGGACCGCACCCCGGCGCGCGGGGCGCTCCTCGAGCTGCCGGCCGCGGAGCTCCCGGCGGCCGGGGAGGGGAGCTTCTACGTCTTCGAGCTCGTCGGCCTCGCCGTCGAGGAGGAGGGCGGAAGGCGGCTGGGGCTCGTGCAGGACGTCGCGCCCGGCGTGGCGAACGACGTGCTCGAGCTCGACACCGGGCTCGCGCTGCCGATGGTCGAGGACTGCGTGCTCGACGTCGACCTCCATCGGCGGCGGATCGTCGTTGCGCCCGGCTTCGCGGAGCCGAGCTAAGTTTCGAGCCCTTGCAGATAGACGTCTTCACCCTCCTCCCGCACGCCTTCTCCTGGCTCACGGAGCAGCGTCCGCTCGCGGCCGTGCTCGGCTCCGAGCTGGAGCTGCGCTTCCTCAACTACCGCGACTACACGCCCCTCGGCGGCGGCCAGGTCGACGACGAGCCGTACGGCGGCGGAGCCGGCATGGTCCTGCGGATCGACGTCGTCTGCGCCGCGCTGGACACCGTCTACGGCGACGCCGTCGGGGGCCGGCGGGTCCTCGCGTTCACGCCCCAGGGCCGCCCCCTCGACCAGCGCCTCGTGGAGGAGCTCGCCGGCGAGAAGGCGCTCACGCTTCTCTCGGCGCGCTTCGAGGGCTTCGACGAGCGCATCCTCGAGCACGTCGCCACCGACGCCGTCTCGATCGGGCCGTACGTCCTCTCCGGCGGCGAGCTACCGGCCATGGTCCTCCTCGACGCCGTCGCCCGGCGCCTGCCGGGAGCGATCCGGGAGGCGAGCGGGGCCGTCGAGAGCTTCTCGGACGCCCTCGACGGCGGCCTCGAGTTCCCGCACTACACACGCCCGGCGGAGTTTCGCGGCTGGCGCGTCCCCGACGTCCTCCTCTCCGGCGACCACGCGCGGATCGAGTCCTGGCGGCGGGAGCGCAGCCGCGAGAGGTCCCGAGCGTGAGAGGCCCCGTCGACCGCCTCACGGCGTCGCTCCCTGCGCCGTGGGCGACCGCCGTCGACTGGATCGTGACGATCGCGGTCGCCGTGGCGGCAGTCCTCGCCATCAAGCAGTGGGTCGTGAATCCCTACCGCATCCCCACGTCGTCGATGGAGCCGACGCTGCACTGCGCCCAGCCGCAGCCGGGCTGCCAGTCGGGCTTCTCCGACCGCGTCCTCGCCAACCGCTTCATCTACCACTTCAAGGACCCGGAGCGGGGCGACATCGTCGTCTTCGAGACCCCGCCGGCCGTCGAGCAGCACTGCAGCGGCGGGGGAGACGTCTTCGTCAAGCGCCTCATCGGCGTCCCGGGCGACCGCGTCGAATGGCGGAACGGCGCCGTCTTCGTGAACGGCGAGCGGGTGGACGAGTCGTATGTCGCCGACGGCAACCGGGACACCGATGCCGGCCGCCAGCTCCTCGCCGAGGGGCAGTACTTCTTCATGGGCGACAACCGGATCGACTCCTGCGACAGCCGGGAGTGGGGCCCCGTCCCGCGCGAGAACCTCATCGGCCCGGTGTTCGCGATCTACTGGCCGCCGCAGCGGATCGGCTTTCGCTAGCATTCCGGGCCGGCCGTCCCGGCTCCCTCTTCCATGAGCACCCCGATCGACATCCTCGAGCGCCGTCAGCTGCGCGAGGACGTTCCGCAGTTCAAGGCGGGAGACACGGTGCGTGTGCACTTCCAGGTGATCGAGGGACAGCGGCGCCGCGTCCAGGTCTTCGAGGGCATCGTCATCAAGCGCCAGGGCGCCGGCGTCCGCGAGACGTTCACCGTCCGCAAGAACTCGTTCGGCGTCGGCGTCGAGAGGACGTTTCCCGTGCACTCGCCGAAGATCGAGAGGATCGAGGTGCAGGCGATCGGCGACGTCAACCGCGCCAAGCTCTACTACCTCCGCTCGAAGGTCGGAAAGAAGGCGCGCGTGCGCGAGAAGCAGCGCGGCGACGTGCGGGCGCAGCCCCGCGCGCCGGCGCGCGAGGCGAGCGCGTCGTCCGAGGGCGCCGCGCCCGAGTCGTAGGGCGTTCGGTCGGCCGAGGCGGGCGGGCATCCCGCACGGGACCGTGCCGAAAACGCGTCGAGAGCGGCACGCCGCGGAGGCCCGTCGTCACGGTGGACTATCCTCACGCGCGTGCGCCGAACGGGACGCAAGCTCCTCGCCTTCGACCGGCGCCTCGGCGTCCGCTACGTCGCCGGAGCGGACGAGGCGGGGCGCGGCAGCCTCGCGGGGCCGCTCGTCGTCGCGGGCGTCCTCTTCGACTACGAGCGCCTGCGCGACCACCGCGTCCGCCCGCTCGCGCTCCTGAACGACTCGAAGCAGGTCGGCCCGGCCGAGCGCGAGGCCCTCTTCCGCGCGGTCGCGCGGTGCGCCTCCCGCATCGCCGTGCGAGTCATCCCGCCGGCGACGATCGACGGCGACGGGCTCCACCGCTCGAACCTGCGCGGCCTGCGCGAGGCCCTCGCCTCGCTCTCCCCGCCGGCGGAAGCGTGCCTCGTGGACGGCTTCCGGCTCGGCCCGCTGGCGCCGCCGCACGAGGCCGTGGTGGACGGCGACCAGAAGAGCGCGGTCGTCGCCGCCGCGTCGATCGTCGCGAAGGTCGTCCGTGACCGCGCGATGCGCCGGCTGGACGCCCTCTACCCCCACTACGGGTTCGTCTCGCACGTCGGCTACATCACGCCGGGGCACTCGGCGGTCGTCCGCGAGCGAGGGCCGACCGGGATCCACCGCCGCTCCTTCGAGGCGCGCTGCTATGCCGAGCTCGAGCCCGTCGCCGCCGAGCCGGCTCGGGCCTGACGCCGAGCGGCGCGTGCGCCGTCACTACCGGCTGCGCGGCTACCGCGTGGTCGCCGCGAACGCGCGCGCCGGCGGGAACGAGGTGGACGTTATCGTCCGCCGCGGCCGGAGGATCGTCTTCTGCGAGGTGAAGACGCGCACGGGAAGCGGCTTCGGCGACCCGCTCGACGCGATCGGCCCCGAGAAGGTGCGGCGGCTCGAGCGCGCGGCGAGTGCCTGGCTCGCGCGCCGGCCGGGCCTCGCGGGCCTCGACGTGGCGTTCGAGGCCGTCGCGGTCCGGGGGCGGCGCATCGAGCGCGTGCCCTTGCACTGACTCGACGCGCTCGGGCACACACCCGCGCGTTTCCTCCTCGTACCGTCGATCCGTGCTCGCACGCGCGGTCACCCATGCCCTCGTCGGCCTCGACGCGCGCTCCGTCGAGGTCGAGGCGCACATCCAGCGGGGCGTCCCGGCCTTCGCGATCGTCGGGCTGCCCGACAAGGCATGCGCGGAGGCGAAGGAGCGCGTGCGGAGCGGGATTACGAGCGCGGAGCTCGAGTGGCCGGCTCGGCGCATCACCGTCAACCTGGCGCCCGCGGGCCTCCGCAAGGAGGGCTCCGGGTACGATCTGCCCATCGCGCTGGCGGTGCTGGCGGCGTCGCGGCAGGTCCCGCCGGAGCTCCTCGCGCGGCACGCCGCCGTCGGCGAGCTGGCCCTCGACGGACGGCTGCGGCCTGTGCCCGGAGTGCTGGTCGCCGCGGAGGCCGCGCGGCGGGCGGGCCTGCGGCGGCTCCTCTGCCCGCTCGAGTCGGCGGCGGAAGCGGCGCTCGGCGGCATCGAGCCCGTTCCGCTGCGGCATCTCGCCGAGGCACGAGCTTACCTGAGCGGCCGGCACGACCCCGAGCCCGTGGAGGCCCCCGAGCAGGCGACCCGGAACGGCTCGGGGCCGGACCTCCGCGACGTGCGCGGGCAGGAGCGGGCTCGGCGGGCGCTCGAGATCGCGGCCGCGGGCCGGCACAACGTCCTCCTGGCCGGGCCGCCCGGGACCGGGAAGACGATGCTCGCCCGGCG
>DATAAQ010000095.1:0-2515 GCA_036260055.1 Gaiellaceae bacterium
GACGCCGAGGACGGGCCGCTCGCCCGCGTCCGCCGCCACCGAGCGCGCCTTCCCCCGCGCGTGCTCGCGCACGAGCTCGGTTGGGCTCGCCCCGGGGGGGTCTGACTCGACGTACCGGGGCGCGACGACGTCGAAGGGAAGCCCGAGCTGCGCGAGGATCGCCCGCCGCTGCGGCGAGGTGGAGGCGAGCAGGATCGGCGGCGCCGGCGGCGCGCTCATTCCCTGCGCACCCGCCAGATCTGCTCCGTCGGCCCGCGGCGTGCACAGGCCGTCTCCTCCTCGGTCCGGTACGTGAAGACCGCGCCGGCCGGCGGCCTGACCTCCCGAAGCTCCCCGACTGCGCGACCCGAGCGGCGGAAGAGCGCGATCCCCTGGCCGCAGGCCAGATCGAACTGCACGTACCCATCGCGCTCCTCGATGCGGTGGAGCCCGGTGGCGACGTCACGGGATCGAGTTCTCCCCTCCCGGGGCGCGCGGTTCCGGGCCGCGTCGTCCGAGAGGCCCTCAGGCAAGCTCGCCGTCTGAGAACCAGAGCGCGATCTCGCGCTCGGCCGACTCCGGCGAGTCGGACCCGTGGACGAGGTTGTCCGGCATCGCGAGCGCGAGGTCGCCGCGGATCGTCCCGGGCGAGGCGTCGACCGGGTTCGTCGCGCCCATCGTCGTCCGGACGACCGAGACGGCGGACTCGCCTTCGAGCACGAGCGCGAGCGTCGGCGCGGAGGTGATGAACTCGACGAGCTCGCCGAAGAACGGCTTCTCGGCGTGCTCCGCGTAGTGGCGCTCCGCCAGCCCGCGGTCGACCCGCACGAGCTTCGCCGCGCGCACGACGAGCCCTCGCTGCTCGAAGCGGCCGAGGATCTCGCCCGCCAGCCGCCGCCCCATCGCGTCGGGCTTGATCAGGACGAGCGTGCGTTCCGCCATTCCGCCTCGCGCCTCGCCGCCGCGTCCTCCCGCCGCTTCGCCTTCAGGAAGATCCAGCAGACGCCGCCCAGGACGAAGAAGGGGATGACCATCCCGAGCAGCATGAGGATCGAGAGGGCGAGCGACTGGTGCCCGTCCGGAAGGAGGCCGTGCGCGAGGAGCGCGAGCACTCCGTCAGGTTAGAGATTCTCGACCGCGCGGGGTGTCTCGACGGGCGTCTCGCAGTAGGGGCAGATCTGCCAGAGCGGCTCGAGCGGCGCCTTGCAGCGCCGGCACGCCTCCTTCAGCTTCGTCGTGCACACCGGGCACGCGAGGAAGGTGCCGTCGATCGCCGCCCGGCAGACGGGGCAGCGCTCTGCGGTGTCGAGGCTCTCCTCCATCGCCTTGATCTCGAGCTCCCGCTCGCGGACGTCCTCGAGATATTCGGGAGGCCGGAAGAACATGTAGAGGAGCGGCCCGATGAAGGGCGGGAAGATGCCGAGCGCAACCGCCATCGCGAGGAGCCAGGGGTCCTCGATCCGCCGGCGCGCGTCCTTGTAGACCCAGTACGCCGACGCGGCCCAGAAGACGAACAGGAAGAAGAGCGTGACGTTCCTGATCAGCAGCCAGATCTCGGACTCGAAGAAGTCGCGGAAGACGTCGAACGGATCGCCTTCGTCCTCTTCGGCCGCCTGGGCCAGGAGTATGTACACGCGCGTCACAACAGGATCTTTCCTACGAACCAGCCGGCGCCAAACGAGATCGCCACGATCGTGAAGAGTACGACCGCGGCGAGCACGAAGACGCTCAACCGCTCGCCGACGCCTGCCATGGTAGGCCGGAGGGTCGGACGGACGCCAGGTCGGCGAGGAGGTAGAGCGACCCGGTGACGAGGACGGCGCCGTCGGGCCCGGCGGCCTCGCGCGCGCGGGCAAGGGCGCGCTCCGGCTCCTCGACGACGTCCACCCGAGTGAAGTACGGGCCCGCGGCCGCCGCCAGGTCCTCCGCCGGAAGCGCCCGCTCGTTCGACGCGGTGGTGGCGACGAGGTGCCGGCCGAGCGCGGAGAGCGCGGCCAGCATCCCGCGCGCGTCCTTGTCGGCGAGGATGGAGACGACGAGCACGTACTCCGCGCTCGGCACGCGCGCGAGCAGGTAGCCGACGCCGGCGAGGTTGTGCGCGCCGTCGCGGATCTCGAGCGGCGCCTCGCCGGCCCGCTCGAGCCGCCCCGGGAGCTCGAGCCGCTCGGCGGGCAGCGGGTCCACGAGCCGCCCGAGGAAGGACTCCGCCGCCGCCAGCGCGAGGGCGAGGTTGCTCCCGCCCGTGACGACGACCGCCGCAGCGCCCGCGGCGCGCGCCGCCCCCTCCCACTCGGGCTCGCCGAGGACGACCGTCGCGCCCGGCCGCACGACGGCGAGCTTCTCCTCCGCGATCGCCTCGCGCGTCCTCCCGAGGACCTCCACGTGCTCGAGCGACACGTTCGTGAGCACGACCACGGGCGCGCCGAGCACGTTCGTCGCGTCGTGCCTCCCGCCGAGGCCCGCCTCGACGACGGCGACGTCCACGCCCGACTCGGCGAACTCGGCGAGCGCGGCCGCGGTCAGCGCCTCGAACTGG
>DATAAQ010000096.1:0-5959 GCA_036260055.1 Gaiellaceae bacterium
GGCTGCGCGACGCCGGCCTCGACGTCGAGGTCGACGAGGCCGCGCCGGGCCGCCCGAGCGTCGTCGGCGTCGCGCGCGGGTCGGGCGGCGGGCGGTCGCTCATGCTGAACGCGCACATGGACACGGTGGGGCCGGGCGGGATGGAACGGCCGTTCGAGCCGCGCGTCCGGGACGGGCGCCTGTACGGGCGGGGCGCCTACGACATGAAGGCGAGCCTGGCCGCGTGCATGCTCGCCGGCGCCGACGCGGCGCGGCGGAGGCTGCGGGGGGACGTCGTCGTGGCGGCCGTCTGCGACGAGGAGGTGGCGAGCGTCGGCAGCGCCCGCGTCGCCGAGCGCCGCCGCACCGACGCGGCGATCGTGACCGAGCCGACCGAGGAGCGGCTGGCGCTGGCGCACAAGGGCTTCGTCGCCTGGGAGATCGAGGTCGCCGGGCGCGCCGCCCACGGGTCGCGCCCCGACCTCGGCGTCGACGCGATCGCGCGTACCGGGCATGTGCTCGTGCGCCTCGAGGAGCTCGACCGGCGCCTGCGCGCGGAGCCCAGCCACCCGCTCCTCGGCAGCGGGTCGCTGCACGCCTCGCTCATCGAGGGCGGCCAGGAGTACTCGAGCTACCCGGCGCGCTGCCTCCTCAGGGGCGAGCGCCGAACCGTCCCCGGCGAGAGCGTCGGCCAGGTTGAGGCCGAGCTTCGCGGGCTCCTCGGCGAGCTCGAGGGAGAGACGCGCGTCGTCTTCGCGCGCCAGCCCTTCGAGACCGGCGAGGGCGAGGAGATCGCCGCCCTGGTGCGCCGGCACGCCGGCGACCCCGACGTCGTCGGCGTCCCCTTCTGGGCGGATTCGGCCCTCATCTCGGCGGCCGGCATCCCGACGGTGCTCTTCGGGCCCGCAGGCGAGGGCGCGCACGCCGACGTCGAGTGGGTCGACGTCGCGAGCGCCGAGCGCTGCCTCGACGTCTACACGGCGGTGGCGGCTGACTTCTGCGCCTGAGACGTTTCGCCTCGGCGGCGACCTGGAGATCCGGCGGCTCGGCTTCGGCGCGATGCGGCTGTGCGGGCCGCGCATCCTCGGCTGGCCCGCCGACCGCGGGAACGCGCTGCGCGTCCTCCGCCGCGCGGTCGAGCTCGGCGTCGAGCTCGTCGACACGGCGCTCGCCTACGGGCCGGAGGTCAACGAGCTCCAGGTCGCGGAGGCGCTCCATCCCTACGCCGGCGGGCTCGTCGTGGCCACGAAGGGAGGCGTCGTCCGGGACCGGTCCGGAAGATGGATCCGCGACGGGCGCCCGCAGGCGATCCGGGCGCACTGCGAGGGCAGCCTGCGGCGCCTCCGCGTCGAGCGCATCGACCTCTACCAGCTCCACGGGCCGGACCGCGGGGTCCCGTTCGAGGAGACCGTCGGCGAGCTCGCGCGCCTGCGGGCGGAGGGCAAGATCCGCCACGTCGGGCTCTCGAACGTCGGCGTGGAGCAGCTCCGTCGAGCGCAGGCCCTCGTCCCGATCGCGTCCGTCCAGAACCGCTACAGCGTCGCCGACCGCTCCGCGGACGACGTCGTGGACGAGTGCGAGCGGGAAGCGATCGCCTTCCTGCCGTGGAACCCCCTCGCCGTCGGCTCGCTGGCCCGGCCCGACGGGCCGCTCCGCGAGCTCGCCGCGGCGCACCGGGCCACGCCTGCACAGGTCGCGCTCGCCTGGCTGCTCCGTCGCTCCCCGGTCGTCTGCCCGATCCCGGGGACGGCCTCGCTCGCGCACCTCGAGGAGAACATGGGCGCCCTGCGGATCGACCTCTGACCCGCCCCGGCCGCCGTTTCTGCGGGCGCTACCTGCTGAGCCGGAGGAGCGCGTCGAGGGCGTCCCAGCGGGCGATCTCGCAGCCGTTCTCGCGGCCGAAGCGCGCCTCGACTCGCTCGCCGGAGACGGTTCCGCTCACGGCGGCCGTCTCGCTGCCGCCGTGGATCTGCGTGCAGAGAGCCTCGCCCGGGACGGGATCGAGCGCCTCCGGGTGGGCCGCCAGCGCGGCGCAGGCGGCCGCGGGGCGAGGGTGGGTCCCGCCGGTCGGCTCGCACGTGAGCGTCGCGGTCGTCTCGGCGCCGCCGGGCCCCCGCGGCCAGAACTCCACGCGGAGGTCGACGGCGGGCGGCGGGGCCGCCGGCACGGGCTCGTCGCCCCCGGCGCCGCAGGCGGGAGCGAGGAGGGCTGCGAGGAGCGCGCTAGTGAGGGCCCGCCAGCTCATCCGTGCGGCGAGCCAGCTCGACGTCGCGCTCCGTGATCGCGCGCTTCGTGTGCGTCCACCAGCGAACCGTCACGGCGTTCCAGCTGATCGCGATGTCGGGGTGGTGATTCGCCTCCTCGGCGGCGTCGGCGAGCCGGTTCACGAACGCGACCGCCTCCCTGAAGTCCTTGAAGCGGTAGCCGCGCTGGAGGGCGCCGCGCACCTCGTTCCACCCCTCTGGGTAGCCGCTCCTCACGCCGTCGCATTCTGACTGACCGTCAGCACGCCGTCTCGGACGACGCCGAGGAGCTCCGTCGGCCGGTCCGTCCAGCTCACGTCGCCCTCGCTCACGAGGCCGTCCACCTCCGCCAGCTTCAGGCCCTCCACCCGAAGCGCCGCACCGACGCACTGCGGCGGGAACGACTCGGCGAGCGCCGAGCAGAGGCGCACCCGGCCGGCCTCGGCCAGGAGGTTGCCGCTGACGAGCAGGGGCTCGTCGGACCCGGAGTCGAGCGCCTCCCCGACGGAGATCGCGGGGCCTGCGGCCAGGCCGGAGGACCCGGCCGTGGCCCCGTTTCCGGCGTCGCCCTCGCCGTTCCCGCCGCAGCCCGCCAGGAGGGCGGCAAGGAGGAGAGCGAGGGCGCAAGGCCTCATGGCCCTTGGACGGCGGCGGAGCGGAAAAGGTTCCTAGAGCTCGAGCTCCTCGATCCGGCCGTCGTCGATCCGCCAGGCGGCCAGCTCGCCCGTGCGGAGTCCGAGGATGACGTAGGGCCGCCCTTGCCAGAGGCCGATGTTCTCGACATCCGTCCGCGAGGGGCGCGGCGGGCTCGCCGGATGCGAGTGGAAGACCGCGAGCTCGTAGCCCTCGTCCTCGAGGAACCAGACCTCGGGATCGACCTCGAGCTCGAACCTGTACGGGCTCGCCGCGGTATTCCTGCCGCGGAAGTACTGCTCCGCGACGCCGCCGCGGAGCGCGATGAGGCCGCAGGCCTCGTTCGGTGCCTCCGCCGCGGCGTGCTCGACGAGGGCCGAGCGCACCTCGGGCGGGATCACCACCAGATGCGGTCCTCCATCGACGCGCCCACGGCCCCGTTCGCCGTCCAGAAGTCGGCCGAGAGGTACTTCCAGCCGCCGTCGGCGAGGACGCAGACGACGACTCCGTCGTCGAGCTCGGCCGCGATGCGCCGCGCGACGTGCACGACCGCGCCCGACGAGACGCCCGCGAAGATGCCCTCGCGCTCGAGGAGCAGGCGGAGCCCCGCGACGGACTCCTCGTTCGAGACGAGGAGCTTCCGGTCGAGCCGCGAGACGTCGAGGATCGGAGGCACGTAGCCGTCGGCGAGCGAGCGGAGGCCGTAGACGAGGTCGCCCTGGAGCGGCTCGGCGGCGGCGACGACGACGTCCGGGAAGGCCTCGCGGAGGCGCTCCCCCGCGCCCATGAGGGTGCCGCCGGTTCCGAGACCGGCGACGAGAGCGTCGACCCGGGGGAGGGCGTCCGCGATCTCGGCGCCCGTTCCCTCGTAGTGGGCGCGGGGGTTGGCCTCGTTCCCGTACTGGTTCAGCACGAAGAAGCGCGGGTCGCTCGCGGCGAGGCGGAGAGCGAGGCGCACGGCGCCGTTCGAGCCCTCCGTCGCGGGCGAGAAGACGATCTCGGCGCCGTAGAGCTCGAGCAGTTTCACGCGCTCGGGCGTCGCGTTCTCGGGCATGACGCACGTGAGCGGGTAGCCCTTGAGCTTCGCGACCATGGCGAGCGAGATGCCGGTGTTGCCGCTCGTCGGCTCGAGGAGGCGCCGGCCGGGCTCCAGCTCGCCCGCGGCCTCGGCAGCCTCCACCATCGCCCTGGCGACGCGGTCCTTGATCGAGCCCGTCGGGTTCTGCCCCTCGAGCTTGGCGTAGAGCTTGACGCCCTCGTGCGGCGCGAGCCTGGTGAGCTCGACGAGCGGCGTCGACCCGATCGTCTCCAGGAGCGAGGGTGTCAGCGTCCGCTCGCCGCCCGCCATCGCGGGGAGGAGGATCAGCGTCGAGCCGCTCCGCACCGGCGTCTCGAGGCCGTCGAGCGTGCGAACATCCTCGCTGTCGACGTAGACGTTGACGAAGGGGGCGAGCTCGTCCCCGCCCTCGAGCACCTGCCGGCCGAGCGCGGGGTAGCGCCCGGCGAGGTCGTCGAGGACCTCGCGGACGGTCCCGCCGGCCGCCTCGACCTCGCGGGCGCCGCCGACCTCGGCCCTGAGGGTGGGTGGGATGCGGACGCGGATCACGAGGCGACGTGCGTCCTGCCGCCCTGGCAGAACTCGACGTAGTCGACGTACTCGGTGATGGTGGGGCTGTCGCCGCAGACGGGGCAGTCCGGGTCGCGGCGCAGCGAGATCTCGGTGAACCGGGTCTCGAGGGCGTCGAAGAGGAGGAGGCGGCCGACGAGCGGCTCGCCGATCCCGAGCGCGAGCTTGAGCGCCTCGTTCGCCTGCAGGGAGCCGACGATCCCGGGGAGCACGCCGAGGACCCCGCCCTCCGCGCAGCTGGGTGCCAGCTCGGGCGGGGGCGGCTGCGGGAAGAGGCAGCGGTAGCACGGCCCCTCCTTCGGCTTGAAGACGGTCGTCTGACCCTCGAAGCGGAAGATCGAGCCGTGGACGACGGGGATGCCGTGCCAGACGGACGCGTCGTTCAGGAGGTACCGGGTGGGGAAGTTGTCCGCGCCGTCGACGATCACGTCCCAGCCCTGCCCGAGGATGCGGTCGACGTTCTCGGACGTCAGGCGCTCCCTGAAGACCTCGACCGTGACGTCGGGGTTGAGCGCCTCGATCGTCCGCCGGGCGGACTCCGCCTTCGACTCGCCGAGGCGCTCGGTCGAGTGGACGATCTGGCGCTGCAGGTTCGTCTCGTCGACCGAGTCGTCGTCGACGATCCCGAGCGTGCCGACGCCGGCCGCCGCGAGGTAGAGGGACGCCGGCGAGCCGAGGCCGCCGGCGCCGATCAGGAGCATGCGCGAGTCGAGGAGCCGCGCCTGGCCCTCCTCGCCGACCTCGGGGATGAGAAGGTGGCGCGAGTAGCGGCGCCGCTTGTCCCCGTCGAGGGCGCGCGGGATCTCGAACGGGAGACCGTTGCGCTTCCAGTCGGTGAAGCCGCCGGTGAGGGAGACGACGTTCTCGTACCCGAGCTCGGCGAGCGTCTTGGCGGCGAACGCCGAGCGGTTGCCCGACGCGCAGTAGACGACGACCGTCCGGTCCCGGTCGGGCACGGCGGCCTCGATCTTGGACTCGAGGTGTCCGCGCGGGACGTGGACGGCCCCGGGGAGGTGGCCCTCGTCCCATTCCTCCCGCTCGCGCACGTCGACGACCGCCGGAGAGTCCGAGGCGAGCAGCTCCTGCGCTCGCCGGGCGTCGACCTCGTCGATCTCGGACCTGACCTGCTGGAGGAGCTCGCGGTAGGACGTCATCGCTTCAGGAAGTATAGCGATCGCCTGCGTCCTCTCGGGAGGCGGCGAGGCTACGCTCGCAGGCGGTGTCGCCGCCCCTCCGCACGCGCGTCCTCGTCGCCCTCGCCGCGGTCGTCTCGGCGGCGCTCGTCGTCGGCGTCACCGTGCTCCAGACGGAGAACGGGACGGCCGGCGAGCCTCCGCCGGCTGGGGAGGCGCCGCCGCTCGAGCTCGGGCTCCTCGCCCGGGACGACGCGGAGGCGCGCGCGCTCCGGGAGGCCGAGGCCGCCCTCGAGCGGGGCGAGCGGGACCGCGCCCGGTCGGAGTTCGAGGCGATCCTTGCC
>DATAAQ010000097.1:0-7353 GCA_036260055.1 Gaiellaceae bacterium
CGGGAGCTTCCGGTCACGAGCGCGACGCGCCGTTCGAGTGGGAGCACCCGCGCGGTCGCCGCTTTCGCCTCGGGGATCGCCACGTCGTCGTCCAGTCACGCCCGACGCGTCCGCCGTTACGGCGCCGCGGCGGCGTTTCGCCCTCGCCGCGAGTCGGTAGAGAGCGAACATGCGCTTTCGGCGTCGGGCGCGGCTCGACCCCGGCCAGGTGACGGACGTCCGTGGCCGCCGCGCGGGGCGCGGCGGCCTCGCGCTCGGGGGCGGCGGGCTCGGGCTCGGCGCTCTCGTCGTCTACCTGCTCGTCACGCTCCTCTCGGGGGGCGGCGGGCTCGGGCAGCTCGCCCCGTTGGAAGACGAGCGGGTGGGCCGCGGCGACACGCCGAGCGAGGTGTCGGAGGAATGCCGCACCGGCGAGGACGCCAACCAGCGGGAGGACTGCCGCATCGTCGGCGTCGTCAACAGCGTTCAGGAGTTCTGGGCGGGCGTCTTCGAGCGGAGCGGCCAGCAGTACCCCGACGCGAACACCGTCTTCTTCACCGACCAGGTAGAGAGCGGCTGCGGTCTCGCGAGCTCGCAGGTGGGGCCGTTCTACTGCCCGCGCGACCAGCGCGTCTACATCGACCTCGGGTTCTTCGACGAGCTCCAGTCCCGCTTCGGCGCCGGCGGGGGGCCGTTCGCGCAGGCGTACGTGATCGCGCACGAATACGGGCATCACGTCCAGAACCAGCTCGGAGTCCTCGAGTCGATCGGAGACGACCGGCAGGGGCCGGAGAGCCGGGCGGTCCGGGCCGAGCTCCAGGCCGACTGCTACGCGGGCGTCTGGGCGGCCAACGCGGTCGAGACGGGCCAGATCGAGCAGCTGACTCAGGCGGACATCAACGAGGGGCTCGACGCCGCGAGCGCGATCGGCGACGACCGCATCCAGGAGCGCACGCAGGGCCAGGTGAACCCGGAGTCGTGGACGCACGGATCGTCGGAGCAGCGCCGCCGCTGGTTCTCGCGCGGGTACGAAGAGGGACGGCCGGCCGTCTGCGACACGTTCTCGGGCTCCATCTAGGAGATCACGAAGCAGGCAGGCCGTCGCCGGCGAGAGCTCGACCGCTCGGGCCCGAGGCGGATGGGTCGGCCCAGGTCGAGCTCCGGGGCGAGAGATCCACGAGGGGACCGTCGCATCCGCGAGGGGTCGCTCGCGGGCGCCTTGACCGGGAACCCTCTCCCGTCGGAAGCGGTCCAACGAAGACCGTGCCGCGTCTCGTCGTCTGTGCCGTCGCGCTGCTCTCCGCCCTCGCAGGCTGCGGCGACGACCCGCCGCGGGAGGCGGACCCGGGCGAGAGCCCTGCGCCTCCGCGCGAGGCGCCCGGCGTCATCACCGACGCGGACGCGGGGGCCTGGTTCCTCGTCTCGCGCGGCTCCGAGGCCACCCTCCGGCTCTCGGGCGACTACATGTGGAGCGAGCCGCGCGTCACCGGCGGCGCCGTCGAGCTCGCGCGCGTCGACTACTTCCAGGACCCCGGCTTCTCGGAGTGGGTCCTCCTCGCGGTCCGTCCCGGGAGGACGACGATCGCGGCCGCGGGACGTCCCGTCTGCGCGGGCGCGGACGGCTGCCCCGACGGGCCGGCCCGCTTCGAGGTGTCGATCACGGTCGCCCGGTGAGGGGCGCCCGTCCCCGGCCGCTCCTCACCTCGCGGACCAGGCTGAAACGGGACCCCGACGGCATGTTCCCTCCTCCCCTGGGGTGTCGCTTCTGGACGGCGGGAGTCTCGAGACCGGGACGCGGGCGTCAATAGGGGCGCCCCTCCTCCCTCGGCGCGCCCCACCGCACGAGACCGGCGCGGCCACCTACTATGGTCTCCTCGTGGACGATCTCGTCGTGCTGGCACGGAGGGCGGAGAGGAGCGACCCGAGATGAAGGATCTCGCAGCTCGTGAGCGCGCAGGCCGAGGAGCGGCCACGCGCGACGCGGAGGAGCTCGACGTCCAGCTGGAGCGACACCGGGCCGAGCTGACCGGCTTCTGCTACCGGATGCTCGGCTCGGCCTTCGACGCGGAGGACGCCGTGCAGGAGACGTTCGTGCGCGCGTGGCGGAGCTACGACCGGTTCGAAGGACGGGCCGCGCTGCGGTCGTGGCTGTACCGCATCGCGACGAACGTCTGCCTGGACATGCTGAACGGCCGCGAGCGGCGCGCGCGCCCGATGGATCTCGGTCCCGCGCAGACTGCGGCCGCGCCGCTCGGACCGCCGCTCCCCGAGGCGACCTGGATTCTCCCCGTCCCCGATGGCCGCGTGCTCCCGGCGGACGGCGACCCCGCGGACGTGGCCGTCTCGCGGGAGACGATTCGGCTCGCCTTCGTCGCCGCGCTCCAGCAGCTGCCGCCCCGGCAGCGGGCGGTCCTGATCCTGCGGGAGGTGCTTCGGTGGAAGGCCGACGAGGTCGCGGAGCTCCTCGACACGAGCGTCGCCTCGGTCAACAGCGCGCTCCAGCGGGCGCGCTCGACGCTCGCCGCGAGCGAGATGAGCGACTCCGACCCGTTCGAGCCGCTGGACGAGGACCAGCGCGCCCTCCTCGCCCGCTACGTCGACGCCTTCGAGCGGTACGACATGGAGTCGCTCACCGCGCTGCTGCACGAGGACGCGACGCAGTCGATGCCGCCGTACGACCTCTGGCTGCGCGGGCGCGACGACGTCCTTCGCTGGTGGTTCGGCCCGGGGGCGGGCTGTCGCGGCTCGCGCCTCGTCCCCACCGTGGCGAACGGGCTGCCCGCCTTCGGCCAGTACCGGCCGAGCGGGCCCGGCGGGCGCCACGAGCCGTGGGCGCTCCAGGTCCTCGAGATCTCAGACGGCCGGATCGTCGGCTTCAACGCGTTCCTGGACACTGCGACCCTCTTCCCGCTGTTCGGGCTCCCCGAGCGGCTCGACTCGTAGGCCGGCGACGCACGGCACCGCCTCCGCCAGGCCCGAGAGCTCGAGGAGGCTCCGGAGCTCGGGCGAGGCGTGGCGCAGGCGGATCCGGCGTCCGAGCCGCCGCGCGAGCAGCTGGAGTCGTGCGACGGCCTCGATCGTGGTTGCGTCCGTGCCGACGAGCGCGCCCACGTCGCAGACCACCTCGGTGCCGCCGCAGCGCTCGAGGCAGGCGCGCGCCCGCTCGCAGAGCTCGGGCACGTCGCCACGGGTGATCGGGCCGCCGACGACGAAGACGACAGTGCTCGGCTCGGAAGCGGCCAGGGACGGGGCTCCTTTCGCTGTCGCCGGTAAGACGGGCCGCACGGCCGAAACTCATCGCGTCGGGTGCCTGGATTCCTCCGTACGGATGACCGTACTCCCGGACGGCTGGTAGCCGCCTTCCGCGTCGCGCGGCCGGCGGCGATGCTGCGGGACATGACAGCGGCCGGGCTCATGAACGTCTCGACCCCCGCCGGGGGCGCCCGGCGAGGATCCGGCCCGGGCCGCGTCGTCCTCGAGCGTGCAAGCTCGACACGCGGCGCGATGGCTCCCCTCCACTCGCGGGACGAGGACGAGACCTTCACGATGGTGGAGGGTGAGCTGACCTTCTTCGTCGGAGCGCACGTCGTCCCCGCGAAGGCGGGGGACGTCGTCGTCGTTCCGCGTCACGTGCCGCGAACCATCCGCGTGGAGTCCGACCGCGCCCGGTGGCTCGTCGCGACGCGGGCTCGCTCGCCCGCGCGCTTCGACGACTTCGGGCGGGCGCTGGCGCGTCCCCTCGAGCGCGGCGCCGCGGTCTGGACAAGCGCCGAGGACGAGGCGACCTTGAGGGCGCTCGGCGCGGCCAACGGCACGGCGGTCCTGGGCCCGCCGGGCCGTCTCCCGTCCGAGCTCTAGTGCGGCGGCCTACGCGGCGCCGCAGGCGTCGTCGCCCTCGGAGACGCCGGGGAGCCTCCCGAGCAGCTCGGCGAGATGCTCCATCTCCGCTTCGGAGAAGTGCTCCGCGAAGAGCGCGCGCACGGAGGCGACGTGCCCGCAGGAGGCAGCCTCGAGCTTGGCCGCGCCGGCATCGGTGAGCTGGGCGTAGCTCACGCGCAGGTCGGTCGGGCACGCGACGCGCTCGACCAGCCCGGCGTCCTCCAGGCCCTCGAGCAGGCGCGTGACGCCGGACGGAGTGAGGAGGAGCCTCCGCGAGAGCTCGACGCGCTTCATCCTCCGGCCCTCGGCGCGTCCGAGCACGTAGAGGGCCTCGTAGTCGTTGACGGTGAGCCCGTGCTCCGCCTGGAGCTCGGTGCTGAGGAGGCGCGTCGTCGCGGCGTAGGCGCGCAGGAGGCGACTCCACGCGCGCACGGCCGGGGGCGCCTCGACAGCTGCTTGCGATGACAATACTTGCGGAGTCAATGGAATGTCGCTACTCTTGCTTGCGACCTCAATAGTACACGACTCAAACAGGAGGGACCAATCGATGGCAACTTCCGAGATTCTCGCCGCCCCGCCCGCCGGAGCGTGGCAGGCCGATCCCGTTCATTCGTCCGTCGGCTTCGAGGTGTCCTACCTCGCCGGCACGTTCCGCGGGCAGTTTCGCGAGCTCGAGGCCGAGCTCGACGTCGCCGAGGACGGCCGCGCTCGGCTGCGCGGGCTCGCCCGCGTCGCGAGCGTCGACGTCAAGGACGAGAACCTCGCCGCGCACCTCCAGTCGCCGGACTTCTTCGACGCCGAGCGCCATCCGGAGCTTCGCTTCACCGCCGAGGACGTCGGGCTCGATGGAGAGGACGTCCGGGCGGAGGGCGAGATCACAATCAAGGGCGTGACGAGGCCCGTCGTCGTCACGGGGACGATGGCGGCGCCGCTCACCGACCCGTACGGGAAGGAGCGCCTCGGCCTCGCGCTCAGGGCGACCGTCGACCGCACCGAGTTCGGGATCAGCTGGAACATGCCGCTGCCGACCGGCAAGCAGGCGCTCTCCGACGAGGTCGCGATCGTGGCGGAGCTCTACTTCGTCAGAAGCTCGTAGCCGGATGAGGATCCTGGGCATCTCCGGCAGCCTCCGCCGGGGCTCCCACAACACGAACCTGCTCCGGGCCGCGCGCGAGCTCGCCGGCCCGGAGGTGGACTTCGAGCTCTGGGAGGGCCTGAAGGCGGTGCCGCCGTACGACGAGGACGACGACGGCGAAGACGCGCCGGCGGCCGTCGCGGACCTGCGCGCCGCGCTCGCCGACGCCGACGCCGTGCTCTTCGCGACGCCGGAGTACAACTCGTCCGTCCCCGGCCAGCTCAAGAACGCCCTCGACTGGATCTCGCGTCCGCTGGCGACCAACGCCCTCCGGAACAAGCCCGTCGCGGTCGTCAGCGCGTCCACGGGGATGTTCGGGGCGGTGTGGTCGCAAGCCGAGCTGCGCAAGGTGCTCGCCGCGATCGGCGCCCGTGTGCTCGGGCCCGAGCTCGCGTGCGCGTTCGCGCCGACGCGCTTCGACGACGAGGGGCGGCTTGTCGACGAGGGAGTCCGCCTGGAGCTCGCGGAGGTCGTGCGCGAGCTCGTCACGGCCGCCGCGGAGCGGGTGGAAGCGCTCTCGCGGAACCTCGGCGCCGCGGCGTAGAAGCCCCGCGCTCGAGCAGGCGGCGCCGCGTCGGCCCGACGCAGTTGCCGGCGGGCCTCGACGGCCGACCGCCGGACCGTGCTTCCGCGCCTCGGGCTCAGAGGATGCGCGCCTTCGCTCAGCTCCGCGTGCGGTAGAGATGCGTCGTCAGCGGCGCGAACACGGCGGTCAGGGCGGCGGCCGTCGCCAGCACGACGCCGATGTCCGCGGCCGAGACATTGCCCTCCATCAGCCCGCGCGACGCGTCGGAGAGGATGGAGATCGGGTTGACGTTGACGAATGCCTCGAGCGGCCTCGGCAGGGTCTCCGGCTCCACGAAGACGTTGGAGAGGAACGTCAGCGGGAAGATCCCCATGAAGCCGGCGTTCATGACGGCGTTGGGGGAGCGCATCAGGAGCCCGAGCGTCGTGAACACCCACGAGAGGCCGAAGGCGAACACGATCACGAGAGCGAGCGCCGCGAGGACGCCGGGGAGCCCGGCGTCCGGCCGGTAGCCGAGGGCGATGCCCAGGCCCGTGATCACCGTTCCCGCCACGAGGTAGCGGACGCTGTCGCCGAGGAGGGCGCCCACGAGCGGCGCCGGCCGCCACGTCGGGAGGGAGCGGAAGCGGTCGACGACGCCCTTCGTCAAGTCGGTGTTGAGCGCGACCCCCGAGTAGACGGTGGTGAAGAGCACCGACATGACGAGGATCCCGGGGAGGATGTAGTCGAGGTACTCGCCCGTCGACCCGGCGATCGCGCCGCCGAAGAGGTAGGTGAACATGAGGACGAACATCACGGGTGTGATCGTGACGTCGAGGAGCTGCTCGGGGACGTGCTTGACCTTCAGCATCCCGCGCCAGCCGAACGTGAGCGCGGTCGCGAGCGCGCTCGCGCGCGGCGGGCGCGGGGTGGAGGCGAGGGCCTTGCGGATCGCCGCCTCCTCGGCTGCACGCGTGGATGCGGTTCGTGTCGCGGGCGTGGCGCTCATGCGGCCTGCTCCTCCTTCGTCGCGACGGCCTCCTCGGATACCTCCTCCTCGGCCGGGTGGCCGGTCAGCGCGAGGAAGACCTCGTCCAGGCTCGGCTGGCCGAGCGAGAAGCCGGCGATCCTGATCCCGGAGCGGGAGAGCTCGGCGACCGCCTCGGCGGCCCGGTCGGCGTCGGCGCACCCGGCGGAGAGCGCGGCCGGGTCCGGCTCGAGGTGGACGGAGTCGAGCTCCCGGGCGAGGATCCGCTCGGCGTCGGGCCGCTGGTCGGGATCGAGCAGGCGGACATGCAGCGCGCCCGAGCCGACCGAGGCCTTCAGCTGCGCCGGCGTCCCTTCGGCGATCACCTTGCCGTGGTCGATCACCGCGATCCCCTCGGCGAGCTGGTCGGCTTCGTCGAGGTACTGCGTGCAGAGGAGGATCGTCGTCCCCCCGGCGACCAGCGCGCGCACGATCTCCCACACCTGGTTGCGGGAGCGCGGGTCGAGGCCTGTCGTCGGCTCGTCGAGGAACATGAGCTCCGGCGTGACGACGATGCTCGCAGCGATGTCGAGCCGGCGCCGCATCCCGCCCGAGTAGTGCTTGACCAGCCGGCCGCCCGCGTCGGCGATGCCGAACGCGTCGAGGAGCTCGGCCGCGCGCGCCTTGGCCGCAGCCCGCTTCAGCCCCAGCAGGCGGCCGATGAGGACGAGGTTCTCGCGGCCGGTGAGGTCCTCGTCGACCGAGGCGAGCTGGCCCGTCAGGCTGACGAGACCGCGGACAGCGTCGGCTTCGCTCACGATGTCGTGCCCGAGCACCCGCGCCGAGCCTGCGTCGGGGCGGAGCAGCGTCGCGAGCATCCGCACGGTC
>DATAAQ010000098.1:0-4231 GCA_036260055.1 Gaiellaceae bacterium
CGGGCTTCACCATCGTCCACCGCTACGCCTACGTCCTCCTCCCCCTTGAGGGCGAGCCGACGATGGTGTTCCCGTCCAAGGCGCGCTACGTGGGCGAGCACGGGAGGACCTGGATCGAGGAGCAGGTCTTCGTCGATACGCCGGGCGCGTGGCTGCGCGAGCACGCCCGCGAGCGCGGCTGGAAGCGCCTGGGCGTCTACGGGCTCGACTACGTCATGACCGTCCGGGACTACCGGGCGCTTGCCGACGGCGGCCCGGAGCTCGTGTCCTTCGACCACGCCTTCGACCTCGCCCGCGCGGTGAAGAGCGACGCCGAGCTCGAGTCGGTGCGCGAGAGCGTGAGGATCAACACCGAGGGCTTCTGGATCTTCCTCGACGGCTTCGCGCCGGGCAGGAGCGAGGCCGACCTCCTCGCTCCCTGCGAGCGCTACTTCATCGAGCAGGGCTGCGGCCGCCTGACGATGGACATGGTCCTCGTCGGCGAGAACGGCTCGGCGACGCCGGAGTTTCGGATCGCGAGCACCGAGCGGCGGATCCGCCCGACCGACGTCGTCCTCCCCTCGCTCGAGGTCGCCGGGCCGGGAGGCCACTGGGTCGAGGTCTCGCGCGCGATCGCGTCCGGGGAGCTGAGCCGGGACACCCGCAGGATGATGGAGGCCTACGAGGAGTACTACGAGGCAGCGCGGGAGGCCCTGCGGCCGGGCGCCGCCGCGCACGACGTGCACCGTGCCGTCTCGCGGGGATTCCGCGAGCGCGGCTACGACCTCGGGCACGTCACCGGGCACTCGATCGGGATGACGATGATCGAGTTCCCGAAGATCGGCGAGGGCGTCGAGACGGAGCTCGCCGAGAACATGGTGCTCTCGATGCACCCGCACGCGATCTCCGGCGACGGGAGGTCGTGCCTCTACATGCAGGACACCTGGCTCGTCACGCCCCGGGGCGGCGAGCCGCTGGCAGACCTTCCGATGCGGATCTTCGCCGGGTCCGAGGCCCGCGACTAGCTAGCGGTCGAGCGCGCGCCGGAGGATGTCCCTGAGGGCGCGCTGATCCGCCGGGGAGAGGCGCGCGACGGCCTCCGGCGGCTCGCTCATGCGGTGGAGGACGCGCTCGCGCAGCGCGACCCCGTCGCGCGTGAGGGCGAGCTCCCTCACACGCCGGTCGCGCGCGCCGGCTCGGCGCTCCACGAGGCCACGGTGCTCGAGGCGGTCGACGAGCCCGGTCACGTTCGAGGCGTCGCACTTGAGCGCCTCGGCGAGGTCGTTCATCGGCAGAGGCCGCTCGGGCTCGAGGATCCGGAGCACGTGTCCCTGGACGGGCGTCAGATCGAACTCGGCCATCGTCGCGACGAAGCGCCCCTTGTTCGCGAAGGCGAGCTCGACGAGGAGCCGCCACGCCTCTCGCGCCGCCGTCCGCTCTCTCGCCGCGGTCGCCATACCGCCATTATAGTTGATCAACTAGATACTTGACAAACTAAATTGTCTAGGTAGTCTAGGGCGGCATGCGGGACGCTCACGGGATCGAGGCCGACGGGCTCGTCCGCGAGTTCAAGAAGGGCCCCCGCGCCGTGGACGGCATCGACCTCCGCGTCGCCCCCGGCGAGATCTACGGGTTCCTCGGCCCGAACGGGGCCGGGAAGTCGACGACCGTGCACATGCTCACGACGCTCCTCCCGCCGACGGCGGGACGGGCGCGCGTCGCCGGCCACGACGTCGTCACCGAAGGGCCGAGCGTGCGAGCCGCGATCGGCGCCGCGCTCCAGGAGGCCGCGCTCGACCCGCTCCTGACGGCGCGCGAGCACCTGCGGCTCCAGACCGCCATGCACGGCATCTCGGGCGAGGAGCGGGCGCGGCGAACTCGAGCGCTGCTCGAGCGCGTCGGCCTCGCCGACGCCGCGGACCGCAAGGTCGGCGGCTACTCCGGCGGCATGAAGCGCCGGCTCGACCTCGCCCTCGCGCTCGTCCACCGCCCTCGCATCCTCTTCCTGGACGAGCCGACGACGGGCCTCGACCCGCAGTCCCGAAGCGCGCTCTGGGGCGAGGTCGGCCGCCTGGCCCAGGAGGAGGGCGTGACGGTGTTCCTCACGACCCAGTACCTCGAGGAGGCGGACGTGCTCGCGGACAGGGTCGGGATCATCGACCACGGCCGCATCGTCGCCGAGGGGAGCCCCGCTGCGCTCAAGGCGGAGATCGGGCGCCCGAGCGTGGAGGCCGTCCCCGCCGACCCCGCCGACCGCGATGCGATCGCCCGCACGCTCGCCCGCTTCGGAGAGCCCGAGGCCGGCTCGCCGAAGGGCGTCGCGGTCCGCCTCCGCGCCGGAGCAGGCTCGCTCGCCGAGATCGTCCGCGCGCTCGACGCGGCGAACCTGCGCGTCGAGCACCTACAGCTCCACGCGCCCTCGCTCGACGACGTCTTTCTCGCGAAGACCGGGCGCTCGCTCGAGGGCGCAGGCGAGAACGCGGACGTCCGCGCGACGCTCGAGCCCGCCACCGCGTGAGCCCGCTCCTGTCGCAGGTGGCCGTGCTCGCGGGGCGCTCGGTCGTCCGAACGTTCCGGCAGCCGGCGAACGTCGTGTTCGCCTTCTTCTTCCCGCTCGTCCTCCTCGCGGTCAACGTCGGCGGGCTGGACGCGGCCGTCCGCATCCCCGGCTTCCCGTCCGACTCCTTCCTCGACTTCGCGCTCGCCTTCACGTTCATGCAGGGAGCGCTCTTCGCGACGACGAACGCCGGCACCGACCTCGCCCGCGACATCCAGACGGGCTTCCTCAACCGGCTCGCGCTCACACCTCTCCGCGGCAGCGCCCTGCTCGTCGGCCAGCTCGCCGGGATCGTCGTCCTCGGGCTGGCGCAGTCGCTCCTCTACCTGACGGTCGGCCTCGCGGCGGGCGCGCGCGTCGAGGCCGGCCCGGTCGGCGTCCTCGTCCTGCTCCTCCTCGCCGTCCTCACCGTGATCGGCTTCGGGGCCATCGGCGCGTTCCTCGCGCTCCGCACGGGCTCGGGCGAGGCGGTCCAGGGGCTCTTCCCGCTGCTCTTCGTGCTCCTCTTCCTCTCGTCCATGAACCTTCCGCGGAACCTCATCGAGATCGACTGGTTCCGGACCGTCGCGACGATCAACCCCGTCTCGTATCTCATCGAGGGTCTCCGCAGCCTCATCGTCACCGGTTGGGACGGGCAGGCCCTCGCGCTCGCGTTCGGCATCGGCGCCGCCCTCGCCGCCGCCGCCCTCACGGCGGCCTCGCTCGCCCTCAAGGGGAGGCTCGCGCGGACATGAGCCGGCTTCGCTCCGTCGCGCTCGCGGTCGCCTGGCGCAACCTCCACAACGCCTTCACGAACCCTTCGATCCTCCTGCCCTCGCTGCTCTTTCCGCTCTTCTTCTTCACCGCGTTCGCCGGCGGCCTCTCCCGGATCGGTGACGTACCGGGGTTCTCGTTCACTGGCGGGTACACGGCCTTCCAGTTCGTCTTCGTCTTCCTCCAGTCCGCGGCGTTCGGCGGCGTCTTCACCGGCTTCGCGATCGCGCGCGACTTCGAGAGCGGCTTCGCGCGGCGCCTCCTGCTCGCGGCTTCCAGGCGGACCGGGATCGTCGCCGGCTACGCGCTCGCCGCGCTCGTGCGGTGGCTCTTCACGGCGGCCGTCGTGACGGTCGTCGCGCTCGTCGCCGGCATGGAGGTGGGCGGAAGCGGCGTCGACCTCTTCGGCCTGGCGCTCCTCGGCCTGCTCGTGAACCTCGCGGCCGTCCTCTGGGCGGCCGGCGTCGCCATGCGCGCCCGCACCGTCCAGGCCGGCCCGCTCATGCAGATGCCCGTCTTCCTCACGCTCTTCCTCGCGCCGGTCTACGTGCCGCTCGACCTCCTCCAGGGCTGGATCCAGGCCGTCGCCAAGGTGAACCCGGCCACCTTCTTCCTCGAGGCGGGCAGGGGCTTCGTCAGCGGCGACCCGACGGAGGTCGTGCCGGCCTTCGCCCTCGTTCTCGCGCTCGTCGCCCTCTTCGCGCTCTGGGCCGTCCGCGGACTGCGGAACGCGGAAGCTGCCGGCTGACGGCGGCCGAGGAGGCGCCGCCCGCCGCCGCTCAACCGAGCCCCTTGCGCCGGAGCTCCTCCCGCGCGCTCGCCGACTTCTCCAGGTGGTCGAGGCCCATGCCGCGCAGGATTTCTGGCGCCTTCGTGAACTGGACGTCGCGGTAGTCCACGACCTGCACGCGGTTGCCCCACGGGTCGCGGAAGTCGAGCCCG
>DATAAQ010000099.1:0-9971 GCA_036260055.1 Gaiellaceae bacterium
GGATGCGGGCGCCGAGCTCGGGGTGGAGCTGGACCGTCCGCCGCTCCTCCTCCGTGAGCGGCCCGGGCTTGGCGAGGATGGATCCCGGGATCCCGATCTTGCCGATGTCGTGGAAGAGGGCTCCGAGCTCGAGCCTCTTCAGCGTCTTCACGTCGAGCTCGAGCTCCCGGCCGACGTGGAGCGCCATGTCCGTGATCCAGCGCGCGTGCGAGGAGGTGTAGGCGTCGTTCGCCTCGAGCGCGTTCGCGAGCGCCTCCACCGTGGACAGGAACGTGTTCTCGAGCGCCTCGAAGCTCGAGGCGTTGCCGACCGCGAGCTTCGCCTGGTGCGCGAGGCCGGCAAGCAGGCGCATCTTCCGCGGTGAGAAGGGGTCCCCCGGCTCGCCGGCGACCGCGACGCAGCCGAGCCGGCCCGCGTCGAGGTGCAGCGGCGCGACGGCGACGGGAGTCGCCCCCGCCGGGCCCGCGAGCGCGCGCATCTCCTCCCTCCCGAGCTCGAACGGCGCCGGGCGCTCGAGGAGGTCGCGTACCTGCCGGTCCTCGAGGCGGACGGCGCGCAGGCGCTCCTCCTCGTCCGGCGCGTGGCCCCAGAGCGCGCGAGCCGTCAGCGCGCCGCCCTCGTGGTCCTGGAGCCAGATGGAGGCGCGGGGCGACCCGAGCGTCCTCGCCGCCAGCTCCACCGTCCGCGTCAGGACCTCCTCGAGCCCGTCGGCCGTCGCGACCTGGTGGCTGACCTCGAGCAGCGCGTTGGCGATCTCGAGCGAGTCCTTCGCGTTCTCGGCCTCCAGCCGCTGGGCCTCGTACAGCCGCGCGTTCTCGAGCGCGACGGAGGCGTGACCGGCGAGGACCTCGAGCAGGCGGACGTCGTCCTCGTCGAACTCGCCGATGCCGAGCTTGGAGATGACGACGACGCCGATGACCCGTGAGCCGTACTTGAGCGGGACGGCGATCACCGACTCGTCGATGTCGACCGTGCCCGGAATCGTGACCGCGAACTCGCAGTCGACGGCGTTGGCGAGGAGGAGCGACTCGCCCGTCTCCGCGACCCGGCCGGTGAAGCCCTCGCCGACCTTGCACCAGAGGCTCTCGACGCTCTCCTCGCCGTACGCGCCCAGGTCGCCCTTGAACGCGATCGGAACGAGGTCGTCCTCCCCCTCCAGCACGTAGACGCGGCAATTGTGGTAGTCGACGAGCATCCGGAGCTCGTTGACGATCGCCTCGCCGATGTGGCGGACGTCGTTCAGGCGGTTGAGCTTCCCGGCCAGGCTCTGGAGGAGCTTCAGGTGGGCGATCGAGCGGACGTCGTCCCGCGCCGCCCGGCCGGGCTCCGGCCGCTCCGTCGCCTCCTCGTCGAAGAGGACGCTCTGGTTCTTCCCCCGCGCCTTGGCGGTCATCATCGCCGCCTCGGCGCACGCCACGAGCTCTCGCGGGTTCATCCCGTGCTCGGGGCCCTGCGCGACGCCGATGGAGACCGAGAGCTTCCCCGCGGGCTCGAAATCGGCCTCGCCGAGCCGCTCCGTGATCCGCCGGGCGAGCGCGAGGGCATCACCGGCGTCGCAGGCGCCCATGATGACGCCGAACTCCTCGCCGCCGAGCCGACACACGACGTCCGACGTGCGGACGAGGAGGCGGAGCGCGTTCGCGAGCGAGACGAGCACCTGGTCGCCGGAGCCGTGCCCGTGCACGTCGTTCACGCGCTTGAAGTCGTCGATGTCGAGCATGAGCACCGCGGTCGAGTCGTGCGAGCGGCTCGCGCGGTTGAGCTCGGCGCGCAGCCGCTCGTGGAAGTAGCGGTGGTTGTAGAGGCCCGTGAGCGAGTCGGTCTGGGCCTGGAGCTCGAGGACGGCGCGAACCTGCGCGTTGTCGAGCGCGAGCGCGGCCGCGTCCCCGAAGCGCTGCGCGAGCTCGAACTCCTCGTCGCCGAAGTGCGCGTCCGCGCCGAGCCGGTAGACGTTGAGGGCGCCCTTGATCGCTCCGCGCGCGACGAGCGGGACGCAGATCAGCGCCTCCGGCTCGTCCTCGGGCGTCCCGGGGACGATCTTGACGCGCGGGTCGAGGTGCGCCCGGTTGACGAGCTGGGGCTCGCGGTGCTCGACCGCCCAGCCCGTGATGCCCTCGCCGAAGCTCGGGCGGTCGCTCATGATCTCGTCGGCCCAGCGGTCGCGGGACATGAGGGGGATGAGCAGCTGGCGGGGCTCGTCCGCCTGGTAGATCGTGAACGCGTCGTACGGGATCAGATCGGCGAGCGCGTCGGCGATCCGGTCGAGGACAGCATCGAGCGTCTGCTCCGAGAGGACGTGGTGGAACACGTCGGCGAGCCGGCGGTACGAGTCGAGGAGCGCGTCGCCCCGAACGAGCGCGGGACGGCCGAGGGGCGCGCCGTTGCCTGCCTCTCTCAGGATCTCCATGTGACCGCAGCCATCCTCCGCCTAGGGGACTGCAACGAATTCAATCGGCGCAGCGGCGATCGCCCCTCCCTGGAAAGGGGTATTCGGTGCGGCCGACACTCTTGCTCGATGCGTCCGGCTGGGGGATGATCCGGCGGCGAACGGCGACGAAGGAGGTTCTTGCGGTGGGTCCAAGCTGGTGGATCGCGTTCGGTGCGAGCCCGCCGGGTCAGCGGCGGAAAGAGGTGCGCGAGATCGTCGAGGCGAACGGCGGCACGCTGGAGGGCTTCTGGCAGGCGGAGGACCGCTCCCGCTACTACGGCGTGGTCAGCGACCTCGACCTCGACGAGGAGCTGAAAAACAGGCTTCGCGTCGACAAGGCCGACAAGGTTGCCGACGACCCGCTTCGCCGCGTGCGCCGCGAGGACGAGCCCCGCTAGGCCGCCGCGAGGAGCTCCGCAGCCCGGCGGACACAGGCGTCCGCGCCGACGGCACGGTAGAACGCGAGCGCCGAGGAGAGCTCCTCCTCGGCCTCGCCGCGCCGTCCCGCGGCCGCGAGCGCCTCCGCCCCGAGCAGGCGCGCCTCCGCCTCGTCCGGGAGCGACCCGATCGCCGCGTACGCGCGCGCGGCGGCGGGGAAGTCCCCGCGTGCTGCCAGCCCGGCCGCCTCGAGCCAGCGCGTCGGCATCGTGGCGCCCGCGGCCGCCGCGAGAAAGCCCTCGGCGCGGCCGAGCGCCTGTGCGACGACCGCGGCGGCGGGGAGCCACGTGGAGGCGAAGCTGGCGGGCGACTCCCGCCAGCGGCCGACGAGCTCGTCGAGGACGGCGAGCGCCTCGTCCTCCTGCCCGGTGCCGAGGAGCACGCGCGTCCGGCAGGCGAGCGCGAGAAAGAGCGTCTGGGGATCGCGGACCAGGCGGGCGGACTCGAGCGCCCGGCCGCTGTCCTCCAGCGCGCCGGCGGCGTCACCGTCCGCGAGCCGGATGAGCGCGCGCGCGTCGTGGACGTCGGTGAAGCGGCGATGGCGGCTGTCCTCGGGCGTGCTCGCGAGGAGCTCGTCGGCGAGAGCGCGGGCGTCGTCCCAGCGGCCGCGGTAGTAGAGCTCGTCGACCCGGTCGGCGTCCAGGAGGCCGAGCGCCGCCGACCATCCGAGCCGCTCGGCCTCGTGCCGGGCGCGGGCGTAGAGCTCGAACGCCCGCTCGAGCTCGCCCAGCGCGAAGTACGTGCTGGCGAGGTTGTTGTACCCGCGGACGACCTGGCCGGAGTCGAGGCCCCCCGCGATCTCGATCGCCCGCTCCAGGTCGACGAGGCCGCCGCGGTCGCCCTGCATGACGCGCGCCGTCCCGAGCGTGTTGAGGGTGTGCGAGCGGAGCTCGTCGAGGCCGAGCTCCTCCGCCATCACGTACGCCGCGAAGCCGAGTCGGACGGCCTCCTCGACCTCCGCGGCGGTCATCCGGAACCGCGCGAGGTCGCCGAGCGAGAACGCCTTCGCGCGCGAGGGCGGCGCGTCCTCGAGGAGCCTGACGGCGCCCTCGAGCTCCTCGAAGGTGCGGTCGCGGGCGCCCTTCAGCCAGTGGAGCTCGCCGAGCAGCGCGTGCGCCTCCGCCGCGCCTTCCCGGTCGCCCGCGTCGAGGAGCTCCTCCGCGGCCTCGGCGAGGACGTCGGCTCCGAGGCCGCGCGGGTAGAGGACGCCGCCGAGGCGCAGGAGCAGCCGCGGCCGCCCGGGATCGTCCGGGGGCCAGAGCTCGAGCGCGCTCTCGTAGTAGCGGGCCGCCGAGGGGAACGCGTTCAGCGCCGCCGCCCGGTCGCCGGCGTCGCGGAACGCGAGCCGGGCGCGCTCCGCCAGCTCGGCCGTCTCCTGGGTCCCGGCCGGGGCGAACTGGAGGGCGCTTCGGTAGTGGTGCGCGACCATGTCGGCTACGTCCTCGGGGCGGCCGGCCGCGAGCGACTCGATCCACTCGGCGGCCAGCCGGTGCCGCGCGGCCCGCTGGGAGCGGGGGATCTGCGCGTACGCGACGTCGCGGACGAGGACGTGCCGGAAGACGTACGCTGCCTCGCCCGCGACGGACGAGCGGCGCTCGCGGCGGACGAACTCCTTGCGGTCGAGCGTCCGCAGCGCCTCCTCGACCGCCTTCCCGGCGAGCCGGGAGACGGCGGCGAGCGCCCCCGGCCAGAAGACCTTTCCGATCACGGCCGCGTCCTGCACGAGCGCCTTCTCCTCCGCCGGCAGGGTGTCGAGCCGCGCGGCGACGATTCCCTGGACGGAGTCCGGAAGAGGGAGCTCGGCGAGGTCCGGGTGCTGCATGAGCATGCGGACGTACTCCTCGGCGTAGAGCGGGTTTCCGCCGGCGCGGGCCAGGAGGGCCCGCTGCTCGGGCGGCTCCAGCGCCCGCTCCCCGAGCAGCGCCTCCAGCAGGCGGGCGGTCTCGTCGTCCGAGAGCGGTGACAGCGTCACGGTGATCGCGTTCCGCTTGCCGCCGCCCCAGCCTGCCCGCCGCTCGAGGAACTCGGGCCGGGCCGTGCAGACGACGAGGAGCGGGAAGCCGTTCGCCCAGTCGACGAGGTGGTCGACGAAGTCGAGGAGGCCGTCGTCGGCCCAGTGCACGTCCTCGAAGACGAGGACGAGCGGCCGCTGGTCCGCGAGCGACTCGAAGAAGCGCCGCCAGGCGGCGAACGACTCCTCGCGCCCGCCGACCGGCGAGTCGCCACCGACCCCGACGAGCGGAGCGAGCCTGTCGAGGACCCAGCCGGCCTCGTCGCGGTCGGCGAGCGTCGTCTCGACGACGAGGCGGAGCTTTCCCGCCGCCGTGTCGGCGGTGTCCGACTCGAGGATCCCCGCCTGCGACTTCACGATCTCGCCGAGCGCCCAGAAGCTGACGCCCTCTCCGTAGGGGAGGGAGCGGCCCTGGCGCCAGGAGACGAGGACGCTCGGGTCGGCGTGGAGGACCGAATAGAACTCGAAGAGGAGCCTGCTCTTTCCGATCCCCGGGGCGCCGACGAGCGTCACGAGCTGGGGCGCCCGCTCGCTCTGCGCCCGCAGGAGCGAGTCGCGGAGGAGGCGCAGCTCGTGCTCGCGCCCGACGAGCTCGGCGCCGCCCCGGAAAGCGATGTCGACGCCGAGCCGGGTGCGCGCGGCGACGACCTCCCAGGCGGCGACCGGGGCCGACTTCCCGCGCGCGTCGACCGCAGGCGCTTGCCGGTACTCGATCACCGCATCCGTGGCGCCGTGGGTCGCCTCGTCGACGAGGATCCCGTCCACCGGCGCGGCCGACTGCAGGCGCGCGCCCGTGTTGACGACGTCGCCGGCCGCCATGCTCTCGCCCCGCTCCGGCCGGGCGCCGAGACGGACGACCGCCTCGCCCGTCGTGACGCCCACGCGCGCGTGGAGGTCGAGCGAGCCGTCTTCCGCGTTCAGGTCGCCCACCGCCTCCCGGATCGCGATGGCCGCCCGGACGGCCCGCTCGGGGTCGTCCTCGTGTGCGCGGGGAGCGCCGAAGAGCGCCATGACCGCGTCGCCGATGTACTTCTCGACCGTGCCGCCGTAGCGCTCGATCTCCGTCTTCGCGAGCGCGTGGAACGCGTCGAGTAGGCGCCGGACGTCCTCCGGGTCGCCCTGCTCGGCCAGCCGGGTCGAGTCGACGAGGTCGGCGAAGAGGACGGAGACGACCTTGCGCTCCTCGCGGAGGGGCTCGAGCTGCTCGGCCGGGGCGAGCTCCGTCCCGCAGCTCGTGCAGAAGGCGAGCCCGGGCGCGACGACGGCGGAGCAGGCGGGGCACGTCCGCCCGAGCTGCGCGCCGCAGCTCCCGCAGAAGAGCGCCCCCGGCCGGTTGGCGAAGCCACAGGAGGCGCATTCCGGCGCGGACATGGCCAGGCTAGTGTAGGCCCGGCTTGCACAGGCAGAAAGACCGCGCCCCGGGCCTCCGCGAGGTGCTCCTCGTCTGGACGGTCTTCGGCGCCGTCGCGCTCGCGGTCCTCGTGACGTACGCGCGGCTCCCGCCCTCCGACCTCTACAACGTCGACGACGACGGCCTCGCCGGGGGCGCGGGCCGGGCGCTCGTCTTCCTCAACTATCCCGTCGCGCTCGCCGCCGTCGCGATCCTCGCCGTCGTCGCCGACCGGCTCGGGACCCGCGCGACGTCCGTCCTCGCGGCGGTGGCGGCCGTCCTCTGCGCCGCGGTCGCCTGGCCCGGGGTGGTCGACCAGTCCGACCTCGACGCGCGCCCCGTGAACGCGGTCCCGGCGGCGGGCGTCGCCCTCGCCGCCGGCCTCACCGGTCTCGCGCTCGCGCGCGGCGGCCTCGGGGCGAGAGCGCCCCGGAGCCGCTGGGACCCCGTCCGGCTCGTCGTCGCCGGCGTCCTCGTCGCGGCGGCATTACCCTGGCTCGCCGCCGACCTCGGCCTCTCGCTCGGCGGCCCCTTCCTCTCCGACGAGCCCCGCCCGGAGCCGGGCCAGCCGCAGCTGACCGCCGTCCACCTCGGCCACCACCACGGCCTCGACGGGACGCTGCTCGCGCTGGCCGCGCTCGCGCTCTCGCGCGTCGTTCCCCAGGCGAGCGGGCGCCTCCGCCCGCTCCTCGGCTTCTACGTCGCGCTCATGCTCGTCTACGGCGTCGCCAACGCGCTGCAGGACTTCTGGCTCGAGCAGCTCGTGAAGCGCGGCGCGACCTCGCTCGAGCTTCCGAGCATGATCCGTCCCGGCCTCACGCCCGCCTGGGCGGCGATCGTCGCGGCAGCGCTCGTCATCCAGTTGGCCGCCGGCCGCGTAGGTAGATTCGGTCCACTTCGACAGGGAGGAACTCGATGACACGACGCACGCTGGCCCTTCTTCTCGCCCTGGCGGCCTTCGCGCTCGGGGCCGCTGCCTGCGGCGGCGACGACGGCGAGGAAACGGACGAGCCTGCTGCGGCGAACGAAGGCGGCGGCGGCGGCGGTGGTGGCGGCGGAACGATCCAGCTCGCCGCCGATCCGGACGGCGCGCCGGCGTTCGACCAGACCGAGCTCACGGCCTCGGCCGGGGAGATCGTGATCGAGTTCACGAACGAGTCGTCGGTGCCGCACAACGTCACCCTCGAGAACGTCGAGGGAGGGGCGACCGAGACGATCACAGGCGACACGGCCAGCGTGACCGTGAACCTCGAGCCGGGGACGTACACGTACTTCTGCTCGGTGGGCGGTCACCGCTCGGCCGGCATGGAGGGGACGCTCACGGTCGAGTAGCGTGCCGGGGTGCCCCCGGCTCTCCTCGACCTCCTTCACCTCGGACGGGAGCGCGTCATCGGCGCGTACCTCCTCCCCGGTGAGGAGCCGGCGCTCGTGGACTGCGGCCCGGCGAGCTGCGTGGAGGCCCTCCGGGCCGGGCTCGCCGGTCACGGGCTGGCGGTCGGCGATCTCCGGCACCTGGTGCTCACGCACATCCATCTCGACCACGCGGGCGCGGCGGGCACGCTCGTGCGCGAGCAACCGGGGCTGCTCGTTCACGTGAGCGAGGTCGGCGCCCCGCACCTCGTCGAGCCGAGCAGGCTGGAGCGGAGCGCCAGGCGCCTGTACGGCGACGACTTCGACCGCCTCTGGGGCGAGCTCGTGCCTGTGCCGCATGAGAACGTCCGCGTCGTGGGCGAGCGCGTCCTCGGCCTGGACGCCTTTCCGACGCCGGGCCACGCCTCCCACCACGTCTCCTACGTCGACGCGGCGGGCACGTGCTTCGCCGGCGACGCCGCCGGCGTCCGCATCCCGCCCGCCCCCTTCCTCGCGCCCGTCTCGCCCCCTCCGGACATCGACGTGGAGGCCTGGGAGCGGACGCTCGACGCGATCGAGGACCGCCGCCCGGCGAGGCTCTGCCTGCCCCACTTCGGCGTGGTCGACGATCCCGCGTGGCACCTGGCGGAGATGCGCGAGCGCCTCGCCGCCTGGGCGGCACGCGTCCGCGACGGGGCGAGCGAGGAGGAGTTCGTGCGCGCGGCGGAGGAGGAGCTACGGGCCCGGGCCGATCCCGAGACGGCGGAGGTGTACCAGCAGGCCGGGCCGTTCTCGCAGTCGTACGCGGGCCTCCGCCGCTACTGGGACAAGCGGGGGACGCCCGCGGCCGCCTGATGGGCTACGCTCCGAGTCGCATGCGCCGTCTCGGGGTCTCGGGGATGCTCCTCGTCGTCGCGGCTTGCATGCTGCCGTCGACCGCCTCCGCGCTCCGCCTCAAGCGCGTCGCGGGCGGGTTCGTCTCACCGGTGCACGTGGCCTCGAACGCGAGGGACCCGGCCGGAACGCTCTTCGTCGTGGAGCAGGAGGGTCGCATCTGGCGCGTGCGGAGCGGGCGCAAGACGCTCTTCCTCGACATCCGCGGCCTCGTCTCCTCGGGCGGCGAGCGGGGGCTGTTCTCGGTGGCCTTCCCGCCCGGGTACGAGCGGACGCGGAGGTTCTACGTCAACTACACCGACACCGGCGGCGACGTGCGGGTCGCCCGCTTCCGGGCGAACTCCTCCTTCACGCGAGGAGTGCACCGCTCCCGCCGGATGCTCCTCGACGTCGAGCACTCGTCCGAGTCGAACCACAACGGCGGCCTCGTCTCGTTCGGCCCGAACGGGCGGCTCTACGTCAGCATCGGCGACGGCGGCGGCGGCTGCGACCCGGCCGAGAACGCGCAGAACCTCTCGAGCCGCAAGGGCAAGCTCCTCAGCATCGACGCCGGCAACCTCCGGGCGGGATGGCGGATCGACGGCTACGGGCTCCGGAACCCGTGGCGCTACTCCTTCGACCGCGCAACCGGGCGGCTCCACCTCGCGGACGTCGGCCAGGGAACCTGGGAGGAGCTCAACGCGCTGCGCCCGTCGCGTCTAGGCGGCACGCCCGAGAACTACCTCTGGGACCGGTACGAGGGCCGGCAGCGGAACACCTGCGACCCGGGCCCGCTCCGGGGCCCCGGGAGGCACATCTTCCCGGTCCACGTCTACGACCACTCGCACGGGCGGTGCTCCATCACGGGCGGCCACGTCTACCGCGGCCGCGACCTCGCGCGCCGGCTGCGGGGCTGGTACTTCTACGGGGACTTCTGCTCCGGCGAGATCTGGCGTCTCAGGTTCGAGGACGGGCGAGTGGCCGCACGCCGGCGCGTCGCCGACACCGACCTGAACATCCCATCCTTCGGCGAGGGCAAGCTCGGCAGCCTCTACGTCGTCGCCCGGGGCGGCTCCGTCTACCGGCTCGTGCGCTCGTAGCCGGAAAAGCGCGTGCGGTACCAGTTCGTCGACTGCCGCTGGGAGCTCGGCCGCCCGGGCCGCGGCCGGGAGCTCTACCTCGCCGGGCACGTCCCCGGCGCCTCGTTCCTCGACGTCGAGCGCGACCTCTCGGCGCCGGCGGCGAGCCCGGGCGGGCGCCACCCCCTCCCGGACGCGGACGGGTTCGCGCGGGCGGCGGGCGCCGCCGGGATCGGCCCCGGCGTCTTCGTGGTCGCCTACGACGACGGGAGGAGCGGCGGCGCCGCGCGCCTCTGGTGGCTCCTGCGCCATTTCGGGCACGAGGAGGTCGCCGTCCTCGAGGGAGGCATCGACGCGTGGGCCGGACCGCTTCGTCCGGGCGACGAGCACGCCGACGCCGCC
>DATAAQ010000100.1:0-14062 GCA_036260055.1 Gaiellaceae bacterium
AGACGCGGAAGCGCGACATGCCGCTGATCGTAGCCGCCGGGGCTACTCGAGCCCGAGCTCGCCCGGGTACGCCCGCGCGTAGACGTCTCTTGCCGCCAGGACGTCGTCGACGTACTCGCGCGTCTCCGAGAAGCGGATGCCGCCGCCCTCCGCGAGCCACCCGTCCACGTTCGCCTGCCCGGCGTTGTAGGCGGCGAGCGCGAGCCGCTCGTCCTCGTACTTGCGCAGGAGCCGCCGCAGGTAGAAGGAGCCGTAGCGGACGTTGATCTCGGGATCGAGGAGGTCGTCGACGCGGAAGCGGCTGCCGCCCGTGTAGAGGGCGATGCCTCTCGCGGTGTCGGGGAGGAGCTGCATGAGGCCGAGCGCGCCCTCGGACGAGCGCGCCTGCGGGTCGAACTTGCTCTCGCGGAAGATGACCGCCGCGAGGAGCGCCGCGTCGAGGTCGTAGTTCTCGGCGTGCCCACGGACGATGTGCTCGTAGTCGAGCGGATACCGCAGACGCGCGTACCAGGACGGCTGCGTCTCCTCCACGTAGACGAGCCCCGCGGCGAGCGCGGCGAGAAGGACGACGCCCGCGAGAACGACCCTCACCGTCCCGACAGGGTGGCCATGACGCCGGACACGAAGGCGTCGAGGTCCGCGAGCGAGCCGTCGTTCACGTACGTGAAGTCGGCCCGCGCCGCCTTCTCCTCGTCGGAGAGGAGGCGCTGCTCGCGCGCGTGCATCGGCCGGACGTGGCGCGAGATGCGCACGTCCGTCGGGGCGGTGACGACGACCACCGCGTCGAAGCGGTCCTCCGCTCCGACCTCGTAGAGGAGCGGGACCTCGGTCACGCAGACCGCCGGCGGATCCGGGAGCGCGGCCAGCTCGGCGCGCCAGCGGAGGTACTCGGCGGACACGCGCGGGTGGAGCAGCCGCTCGAGCCAGGCGAGCTCTGCCGGGTCCGAGAAGACGACGTCGCCGACCTTCCCGCGGTCGATCTCCCCGTCCGGCCCGACGACGCCGGCGCCGAAGCGCTCGACCATAGCGCGCTTGACGTCGCCGTCCTCCCGCAGGAGCCGGTGCACGATCTCGTCGCTCGAGACGACGGCGGCTCCGTGCCGCGCGAAGGCCCGGAGCGCTTCCGTCTTCCCCGCTCCGATCCCGCCCGTGACGGCTACCGCCACGGGCCGACTGTCAGGACTCCTGCTCGTCGGGCGGCGCGGGTGTCGCGCCGTCGGAGTCGCCGGGGCCCGGAGTCTCGGGCGCTACCTGGTCGGCCTCGATGCTGGCGTCCGCCTCCTCGGCCGGCGGCGACTCCTCCGCGGGGGGCTCCGAGAAGACCTCCTCCGAGAGCCCGAGCGCGGGCGCCGACTCGCCGATCGGCCCGCGGACGGCCTCGCCTTCCTCCACGCGCTTGAGCGAGAGCGAGAGACGCCGCCGCTCGGCGTCCATCTCGATGATCTTGGCGTGGACCGTCTCGCCCTGGCTCACGATCTCGCGCGGGTTCTCGACGTGGTGGGCCGCGAGCTCCGAGATGTGGACGAGGCCCTCGACCCCTGGGAGGATCTCGACGAAGGCGCCGAAGGTGACGACCTTGGTGACCCGCCCCTCGACGACGTCCCCCTGGTCGTAGGCGTCGATCACCTCCTGCCACGGGTCCGACTGGGTCTGCTTGAGGCCGAGCGAGATGCGCTGGCGCTCGCGATCGATGTCGAGCACCTTCACGCGGACCTCCTGGCCGATCTCGAGCAGCTCGGACGGGTGGTTCACATGGCTCCACGAGAGCTCGGAGATGTGGATGAGCCCGTCGATGCCCTCGAGGTCGACGAAGGCGCCGAAGTCGACGATGTTCGAGATCGTTCCCTCGACGACGTCCCCGGGCGAGAGGCGGTCGAGGATCGCCTGCCGCATCTCGCGCCGCTCCTCCTCGAGGACCGCACGCCGCGAGAGGACGACGTTGTTGCGGCTGCGGTTGAGCTCGATCACCTTGCAGCGGAGCGTCTGCCCCATGAACTCGTCGAGGTCCTGCACACGGCGGATGTCGACGAGGGACGCAGGCAGGAACCCCCGCACGCCGAGGTCGAGGATGAGCCCGCCCTTGACGACCTCGATGACGATGCCCTCGACCGGCTCGCCGCTCTCGGCGGCCCCCTCGATCCGCTTCCACGCCATCTCGAAGCGTGCCCGCTTCTTCGAGAGGATGAGACGCCCCTCGGCGTCCTCCTTCGTCATCACGAGCGCGTCGATCTCGTCGCCCAGCTGCACCTCGTCCGCGGGGTTCACGCTGCGGCGGATGGAGAGCTCCGAGACGGGGATGACCCCCTCCGACTTGTAGCCGATGTCGACGAGGACCTCGTCCTTGTCGACCCGCACGACCTTGCCCCGTACGACCTCCCCCTCGTTGATGACGGGGAAGGTGGCGTCGTAGTCGGGGATCAGCTCACCGTCGGGACCACGCGTCCAGACGTCGTCCTCTGTCGCTCGGATGTCTGCTTCGGTCGCGGTCTCGTTCGGAGCCATGCGGGATCGCGCATTATAGCCAGCGACCCATGAGAGGCCGGGACGTTTTCATCCTGGCCGCCGTCCTCCTGATCGGAGGGTTCGCGGTCGCCGACGCGATCAGGAGCGAGGCGGAGGCGCCGCGGCGGACGACGGAGGCGGAGGGCCGAACGACGACGAGCGTCGTCACGACGACCCCCGTGCCCGAGGACCTGGGGGAGGCGACCTTTCCGACCGTCGCGGAGGCGGGCGGGTCGCTCGTGCTCATCCAGCCCGGCTCGTGCGCCGTCCGCGAGTTCGACCTCCCCAGCGGCCTCGAGTTCGCCAACGTCGTCTCCCGCTCTTCCTGCGAGCTCTGGGCCGCCCCGGTGAGCGGCAAGGTCGCGATCGGGATCGGCGAGGTCTCGCGCGACGCCGTCCCCTTCCGCTTCGTCGACCTCAACCGCCCCCAGCGGAACCTGGGCGGCTCGCGCGCGTTCTTCGGCTTCCTCATCTGGAGCGAGGACGGCCAGCGCGCGGCCTGGTGCACGCGGCCGACGCGGGGCTTCGACCAGGAGCTCGGGGGGCCGAGCCGGCCGCTCGGCGAGTGCCCCGCCGCCTACACGCCCGACGGGGAGATCGCGTACGCGCGCGGCAACCAGGTCATCGTGGAGGAAAGACGGATCGCGCTCCGCGCCTCGGGAGCGGTGACCTTCGTGCACTACGGGAGCGACGGCTCCGTCGCCGTCGTCGTCGAAGGCAGGAGGATCGAGCGTTGGGTCGGAGGGAGCCGGCGCCAGACACTCGATCTCCCGCCGGCGCTTCGCGGGAGGAACCCCGTCTTCGCGCCGGACAACTGCGCGGTCATCTTCCGGCTCGAGGAAGGCCTGCAGATCGCGAACGTCGGCTGCTCGACCGTCGAGGAGGCCTCGTTCCCGGGCATGACGGCGGGCGATTGGTCGCCGGACGGCCGCTGGATCGCCGTCGGCGGCCCGACGCGCGTCGTGTTCCACGACCTCGAGGGAGGCACCCCCGTCACCTGGCCGGTCGGGGCCGCGGCGCTCGCCTGGCGGCGCTAGGGCTCGCGGTCGACCGCGTACCAGACGACGTCCCGGCCGCGCCAGCGCGCGTCGCCCCGGTACGTGAGGCCGAGCCGCTCCATCACCGCCCGCGAGCGGGCGTTGCCCGGGCGCGTGATCGAGAGGAGCCGGCGATCGGCGAGGTTCCGCCGCCAGCACGCGATCGCCGCCCGGCCGCCCTCCGTCGCGAGGCCGCGCCCCCACCAGTCCCGGTGGAGCGCCCAGCCGACCTCGACGGGATCGGGTGCGAGCGGCCAGTCGTGGTGCCGGATGAGGCCGATGCGCCCGACCAAGCGCCCGCTCTCGAGCTCCTCGGCTGCCCAGAGGCTGAAGCCTTCCTCGCGCCACGCGCGCGCGAAGCCGAGGACGTGACAGCGGGCGCCGTGCGGGCCGTGCCGCTCGTTGTGCTCGACGTACTCGGGCTGGGCGTAGATCTCGGCGAGCGCGCCGACGTCCTCGTCCCGCCAGCCGCGGAGCAGGAGACGCTCGGTGCGGAGCGTCTCCGGGATCACTCCTTCGCTTCGTTCCAGTCGTCGCCGACGCCGACGTCGACCGCGAGGGGCGGGTCGAGGGGGTAGGCGCCGCACATCTCGGCCCGCACGAGGTCACGTACGGCGCTCGTCTCCACCTCCGGAACCTCCAGCAGGAGCTCGTCGTGCACCTGCAGGACGAGCCGCGCCCCTCTCCCCTCGTCCCTCAGGCGGCGATGCACGGCGACCATCGCGGCCTTGATGATGTCGGCGGCCGAGCCCTGCATGACGGAGTTGACGGCGAGCCGCTCCCCGAGGGAGCGGGTCTGCCGGTTCCGCGCCTTCAGCTCGGGAACGGGCCGCCGCCGGCCGAGGAGCGTCGTCACGTAGCCGTCGCGCTCGGCCTGCTCGATCGTCCGCTGGATGAAGTCCTGGACGTGCGGGAACCGGGCCAGGTACGCGTCGATGTACTCCTGCGCCTGCTCGCGCGGGATGTCGAGGTTCTCGGAGAGCCCGAAGGCGGAGATCCCGTAGATGATCCCGAAGTTGACCATCTTGGCCACGTTGCGCTCGTCCTTCGTCAGCGTCGCCCGCTCCTTGCCGAGCACCTCCGCGGCCGTCGCGGCGTGGATGTCCTCACCCCGCGCGAAGGCCTCGCGGAGCTTCGGCTCGCCGGAGACGTGGGCGAGGATGCGCAGCTCGACCTGCGAGTAGTCGGCCGAGAGGAGCCGGCAGCCCGGTTCCGCCACGAAGGCGCTCCGGAGCTCGCGGCCGAGCTCGGTGCGGATCGGGATCGCCTGGAGATTCGGGCTCGTCGTCGAGAGCCGGCCGGTCGATGCCACCGTCTGGTTGAACGTCGTGTGCAGGCGGCCGTCCGCCTGCGAGATGAGGCCCGGCAAGGGGCCGAGGTAGGTGTTCAGGAGCTTCGAGTACTCGCGCCACTCCTCGAGCACGCGCACGATCTCGTGCTCGTGGCGGATCGCGCGGAGCACGCGCGTGTCCGTCGAGTACCCGGTCTTGCCCTTGCGCCCCGCCGTCAGCTCGAGCTTCTCGAAGAGGATGCGGGCGACCTGCTGCGTCGAGCCGAGCAGGAACTCCTCGCCGGCAAGCTCGTGGGCGCGCGCCTCGAGCTCTTCGATCCGGTCGGCGAGGCGGGCGGTGATCTCGCCCATCCGGTACGTGTCGATCCTGACGCCCGCGTCCTCCATCGCCGCGAGCACCTCGGTGAGCGGCAGCTCGATCGTCCGGTAGAGCGGCTCCAGGCCGCGCTCGCGCAGGCGCTCGCGCAGGAGCGGCGCGAGCCGGAGCGTCGCGGCCGCCCGGCGCACGAGCGCCGCGGTCTCCTCGTCGGCGACCGGGTCGGGCTGCAGCTCGACGCCGTACTCCGCGGCCAGGTCGTCGAGGACGTACGACGAGCGGCCGGGCTCGATCAGGTACGCCATCAGGAGCGTGTCGTCCCTCGCGGCGACGCGGAGCTCCTTCGCGTCGTGGACGAGCACCTCGCGGTCCCGGAGCGCTCGCGGAAGGTCGCCGCGAGATCCCACGACGACCGCGTCACCCTCGACGGCGAGCGCCGCCCGGTCGTCCGCCGCCGCGACCGCGGCCGGCCCCCTCCCGGGGCCGAGCCCTCCCTCGCGCCACGGCACCTGCACGCCCTCGAGCCGCAGGGGCGCGGCGGGCAGCGCCTCGTCGATGACGTCCACGCGCTGGAGCAGGTTCCGGAACTCGAAGCGCCTGAACATCTCCTTCAGCTCGGAGCGGTCGGGCGGCGCGAGCACGAGGTCGGCGGGGTCGCACTCGAGCGGCAGGTCGCGCCGCATCGTCGCGAGCTCCTTGGAGGCGCGCGCCTGCTCGGCGTGCTCGCGGAGCGCTTTGCCGCGGGCCGGCGAGAGGTCGGCGACGGACTCGAGGACCGCCTCCAGCGAGCCGTACTGGGCGACGAGCTGCCCGGCGGTCTTGTCGCCGATCCCGGGAACGCCCGGGATGTTGTCCGAGGCGTCGCCCTTGAGGCCGATGAAGTCGGGCACCTGCTCGGGCGTGACGCCGTAGCGGGCGAAGACGCGCTCCGGCGTGTAGACGTGGACGTCCGCCACGCCGCGCGGGGTCATCATCAGGCAGACGTTCTCCGAGCAGAGCTGGAACGCGTCGCGGTCCGTGGAGACGACGCACGTCTTGATCCCCGCCTCGTCGGCGCGGGCGGCGAGCGTGGCGATGACGTCGTCCGCCTCCCAGCCCTCGAACTCGAGGTTGCGGTAGCCGAAGGCCTCCACGATCGGGCGGAAGTGCGGGAACTGCTCGCGCAGGAGGTCGGGCATCGGGCGCCGGTCGACCTTGTACTCGGGCGCGAGCTCCGTCCGGTGCACCGGCCGTGTGTCCCAGGCGACGGCGACGCCCTTCGGCCGGTAGTCCGAGAGCAGCTTGAAGAGCATGTTCGTGAAGCCGAGGAGCGCGTTCGTGGGGAAGCCCTCCGTCGTCGCGAGCTCCTCAGGGAGCGCGAAGTACGCGCGGTAGGCGAGGTTGTTGCCGTCCACGAGGAAGAGCGAGGCCTCGCGCGCCGGCGCGTCGTCGAGCTGGAGCTCGGCCCCGGTCAGGGTCTTCGGCATCTCGCCCCGAGTCTATGCGGGGCGTTCGGCGGCGCGCGCCTACTCTTCGCCGAGGTACGTCTTGCGGACCTGCTCGTTCTGGCGGAGGGTCTTCGCGTCGTCCGTGAGCGCGATCTTCCCCGTCTCCATGACGTAGCCGCGGTTCGCCACGTCGAGCGCCATGAGAGCGTTCTGCTCGACGAGCAGCACGGTCGTGCCCTGCTCGTTGATCTCCTTGACGATCTCGAAGATCTTCTCCACGAAGATCGGCGCGAGGCCCATGGAGGGCTCGTCGAGCATGAGCACCTTCGGGCGCGCCATGAGGGCGCGGCCCATGGCGACCATCTGCTGCTCGCCGCCCGAGAGCGTGCCCGCCTTCTGCGCCTTCCGCTCGGCGAGGCGCGGGAAGAGCGAGTAGACGCGCTCGAGGTCCTCCCGGATGGCGCTCCGGTCGGAGCGCTGGAACGCTCCCATCTCGAGGTTCTCGTACACGCTCATGCGCGGGAAGAGCTTCCGGCCCTCGGGCGACTGGGCCACGCCCATCTTCACGATGTCGTGCGGCGGCTCGTTCGTGATGTCCCGTCCCTGCAGGTGGACGGTGCCCTTGCGCGGATGGTTGAGGCCGTTGATCGAGCGCAGCGTCGTCGACTTCCCCGCTCCGTTCGCGCCGATGAGGGTGACGATCTCGCGGTCCCGCACCTCGAGCGAAACGCCCTTGAGCGCGTGGATGGAGCCGTAGTACGTGTGGATGTCCGAGACGCGGAGGAGGACGTTGTCGCCTCCTCGCTCCTGGCGCGGCGCCGTCTGGGTCGCCGTCTCGCTCACGACGCCGCCCCCGCCGTCGCCGCCTTCCCGAGGTAGGCCTCGATCACGCGGTCGTCCTTCTGGATCTCGGCCGGCGCGCCCTCCGCGATCTTCTCGCCGTAGTCGAGGACGGTGACGCGGTCGGAGATCCCCATCACGACCTTCATGTCGTGCTCGATCAGGAGCACGGTGAGCTTCTGCTCCTCGCGCAGCTTGGCGACGAACTCCGTGAACGCCGTGGTCTCCTGCGGGTTCATGCCGGCCGTCGGCTCGTCCAGGAGGAGGAGCTTCGGGTCGGTGGCGAGCGCGCGCGCGACCTCGAGCCGGCGCTGGTCCCCGTACGGAAGGTTGCGGGCGAGCGTCTCGTCGCGGCCGCGCAGGCCGGAGAAGGCCAGCAACTCCCGGGCCCGCGCCGTGGCGTCGCGCTCCTCGCGCCGCACGCCCGGCGTCCCGAAGATGGACCCGAGGATGCCGCCCTTGAGCCGCGAGTGCATGCCGACGAGCACGTTCTCGAGCGCGCTCATGTACTCGAAGAGGCGGATGTTCTGGAACGTGCGGCCGACGCCGAGCTTCGTGATCCGGTGGGGCGGGTCGCTCGTGATGTCGTGCCCGTCGAACTCGATGCGGCCGGCGGTCGGCTTGTAGACCCCCGTCAGCATGTTGAAGAACGTCGTCTTGCCGGCGCCGTTCGGGCCGATGAGGCTCACGATCCCGCCCGTGGGGATGTCGAAGTCGACGTCGTTGACGGCGACGAGGCCGCCGAACTCCTTCCTGACGCCCGCCGCACGCAGGATCGGCTCCGCCATCAGGCGTGCCGCTCCCCGTAGACCGTGTCGCCCTGGTGGACGCCTTCCTCGAGCTCCTGCTTCCGCCGTTTCTCGGGTATCAGCCCGATGGGGCGGAAGAGCATCATGAGGACGATGATCGCCCCGTAGATCCCGAACTGGTACTTCGCCACCTCGAAGTCGAGCGGCGTCTCCCGGTTCAGCCAGCCGCCGATGTTGGACAGCCCCTCCTGGTTGAGGTAGGCGAGGATCGCGCCGGCGACGACGACGCCCCAGACGCTCCCCATGCCGCCGAGGATGACCATGCAGAGGAGGAAGACGGAGATGTTGAAGTAGAACTCGCTCGGGAAGGCGCCGCTCTTGAAGCTCGCGTAGAAGGCGCCCGCGACGCCGCCGAAGAAGGCGCCGATCGCGTACGCCCACGTCTTCGTGCGCATGAGCGGCACGCCCATCGCCGCCGCCGCGGTCTCGTCCTCGCGGATCGCGATCCAGGCGCGCCCGAGGCGCGAGTCCCGGAGCCGGACCGACGAGAAGACGGTGATGAGGAACAGCGCGAGCGCCGTCCAGAAGAAGAGATTCTGCTTGTCGAACGACTGCTGGAAGCTGACCGGGAGCCCGACGGACTGATTCAGCCCCTCTCCGAAGCCCGGGGAGTCGATGGGGTTGATGCCGAACGTTCCGGCCGTCAGGTTGAAGCCGCCGAGGTTGTCGGCGTTGCGCACGAACTGCGGGATGATCTCGCCGAAGCCGAGCGTGACGATCGCGAGGTAGTCGCCGCGCAGACGCAGGGTCGGGAGACCGATGAGGACGCCGGCGACCGCCGTGAGGATGCCGGCGAGGAGCAGCACGAGCCAGAGCGAGAGGTGGATGCCGCGCGCCTCCGCGGAGATCCCGACGGAGCCCAGGTGGATCTTCACCTGCTGGAAGTGGCCCGATGCGAGCCAGCCGGCGGTGTACGCGCCGACCGCGTAGAAGGCGACGTAGCCCAGGTCGAGCAGGCCGGAGTAGCCGACGACGATGTTGAGGCCGACGGCCATCATCACGAACACGATCATGATCACCGCCGTCGAGACGCTGGGCAGCTCCTGGATGATCGGGATCTCGGAGGGGAAGAAGAGCCAGCCGTCGTTGAGGGTCTCGACGTAGAGCGGGTAGGTGGCCACGAGGGCGAGGACGGCGGCGGCCGGGATCAGGCTTCGCGCCAGGTCGGGCAGCCGCCGCCAGCCGGCGCGGACGTCGTCGAGGCGCGCCGCCCGCGCGGCCGATCCGAGCCGCTGGCGCACCCCGGGCCGCTCGGCGCTGCGAATCGCCACCCTACGCTCCTTCGGGCGTCCGCTCGCCCAGGAGGCCTTCGGGCCTGAAGACGAGGATCGCGATGAGGATCCCGAAGACGATCGAGCGGGTCCAGTCGCTGCCCGGCGACCAGACCGTGAGGCCCTCGTTGAACGCCTGGATGAGGCCGATGAGCACGCCGCCGAGCACGGCTCCCGTGAGGTTGCCGATCCCGCCCACGACCGCGGCCGTGAAGGCGATCAGGCCGAGCTCGAAGCCGGTGTCGTAGCGCATGTTGAACTGGAGGAGGAAGAGGACGCCCGCCGCGCCCGCGAGGGCCCCGGCGAGGGCGAAGGTGAAGGAGATCGTCCGGTTGACGTTGATGCCCATCATCGCCGCCGCGTCCTGGTCCTGGGCGGTGGCCCGCATCGCCTTCCCGTGCCGCGTCGACGTGACGACCCAGGTCATGAGGATGAGGACGGGGATGGTGACGAGGAGGACGGTCATCTTCTCCCAGGAGAGCGAGATGACGTCCGGCGGGTCGCCGATCCGGAAGACCGCCCCCTGCGGGAGGATGTTCGGCGAGCTACGGAAGTTCACGTCGTAGATCGCGAGCGCGACGTTCTGGACGATGAACGACATGCCCACCGCCGTGATGAGCATGGTCAGCCGCGACTGGCTCCGCAGCCGCCGATACCCGACGAACTCGATCGTCGTGTTGAGCGTGGAGCCGATGGCCATCGTGATGAGAATCGTCGCCGCGAGCCCGCCCGCGACGACGAGCCCCGCGTCCCCCTGGTTCAGGTTGAAGAGCGAGATCATCACCGAGCTCGAGATCAGCCCCATGAAGGCGAACACGTCGCCGTGGGCGAAGTTGATGAGCTGGAGGATCCCGTAGACCAGCGTGTAGCCGATCGCGACGAGGGCGAAGACGCCACCCGTCGTCAGTCCGATGAGGAAGACGTTGGCGAAGTTGACCGGGTCCTCGACCAGGTTCCGGACGAGCCAGACGATCACGAGGACCACGAAGAGGAGGCCGATCAGCGAGACGACGCCCGGACGCGGCCGGTTCCGCAGTGACGCCAGTGGCGAGGGTCGTTCTCTACGGGCCTGAACTGCTATCGCTTTCCCCCTGAGGGAATCGGGGGAGGGCCTGAGCCCTCCCCCGAACGATGTCGTCTTCGGCGGCTAGTTGCCGGCCGCCGCGTCGACGTTCTCCTGCTGCGGCGAGAGGACCGTCTCGACCGCGAGCTCCTCCTCTCCTCGGTAGATGGTGAAGCCGACGACGGCTCCGCTAGCGAGCGTGGGATCGCCGTTCTCGGTGAAGCTGAAGTCACCGAGATAGCCGCCCTGCACCTCGACCTGGAAGAGCTGCTCGATGACGCTCGCCCGGCTTCCGTCCGAGGCGGCGATCGCGTCGAGCAGCACCTGCGCCGCCTGCGCGCCGTAGATGGCGTACGGGTCGACCGGCTCGCCGCCGAGCGTCTCCTGGAACTCCTGGATGAAGGTCTGGGCCTCCTCCGACTCGAATTCCTCGATGGGGACGCCGGCGACCGAGAAGAAGGCTCCGCGCGTGTTCTCCACGCCGGACTCGTCGATCGTCTGCTGCGTCGTGAAGCCGTCGGGCATGTACAGCTTCACCTGCTCGTTGTCACCGAGGACGGCGACCTTGTCCTTGATCACCTGGGCGCCGTTCTCGTCGATCAGCCCGCCCAGGAAGACGCCGTCCGCTCCGGCCTGCTGGATCTGCCGCATGAGCGCCTCGTAGTTGGACGCCCGCGGATCCCAGGCCTCGAAGCCCACGACCTCGATGCCGACGTGCTCCGCGGCGTTGCGCACGTTCGTCGCGACGCCGAGTCCGTACGCCTCGCGGTCGTTGAGGATGTAGAGCTTCGTCGTCCCCTGCTGCTGCATGAACTCGGCCAGCGCGGCGCCCTGGTAGGCGTCGTGCGCGACGACACGCACGTAGTTCCGCGTGCCCGTCGGGTAGTACCGGTCGGGTTCGTCCTCCGCGCAGCCGGGGCCGCCCTCCGTCAGGCAGACGTACGTGTTCGCCGGCGAGACCATGGCGACGCCGCCGCCGGGTGCCTGGTTGAGCACCGGGATCTCGACGGCCGCGCACCCGGAGTTGAACGTGCCGATGATGCCGACGACGGCCTCGTTCTCCGCGTACGCGTTCGCGTTCTGGCTGCACTTGCCCGGATCCCACTTCGCCGCCTGCGCCGTCGCGTCGTCGCACGACTGGTAGGCGACGCTGTAGTCGCCGGCCGCCCAGCCGGCATTGTCGAGGACCTGCCGGATCGCCGCGACCATCTGCAGCGTCTGCGTCCGGGAAGAGCCCTGGAGCGGGAGATCCGATGCGATGAGGACGTCGGGCTCGCCTTCGCCCTCGTACTCGATGTCGGTGCAGGACGCCGACGGCAGCGGTTCGATCTCGCCGCCGGTCTCCTCTTCCTGCGCCTGCGTCCCACCCGCGTCGCCGTCACCCTCGTCGTCGCCGCCGCAGCCGGCCGCGACGAGCGCAAAGGCGCCGATCAGAAGCACGAGCAACGCCAAAACCGTCCTTCGTTTCACCACTCCTCCTCTGTCGCCCGATTCGTTTTCCGGCGCTGCATCCGGCGAGCACCGTTGGAAGGTGCCCGATTATGACCCCGGATTCGGCGCCCTTGCAACCCCCTGCGGATACGATGTTCCGCGGTGGAGCGCGCCGAAGTGGCGGAACTGGAAGACGCGCTGGACTCAAAATCCAGTGGGGCACAGCCCCGTGCGGGTTCGATTCCCGCCTTCGGCATCCGATCGCCCTTCGTCGCTAGTCGTCGTGCGGCATCGCACGGGGGTTCCTCCGGGGAGACGTTGATCCGGGTCGGAAGTTAGACACGATGTCCAAAAAGGTCGGCGTGCTCACCGGCGGCGGCGACTGTCCCGGGCTCAACGCGGTCATCCGGGCCGTCGCACGGCGGTCGCTCGACCGCGGGTACGAGGTCGTCGGCGTCCGCGAGGGCTGGCGCGGCCTCGTCGACGGCCGCCTCGAGCAGCTCGACTACCGCGCGATCTCCGGCATCCTCCCCCGCGGCGGCACGATCGTCGGCACGTCGCGGACGAATCCCTTCAAGGTCGACGACGGCGTCGAGCGCGTGCTCGCCCACTTCCGCGACGGCCTCGACGCGCTCGTCGCCATCGGGGGCGAGGACACGCTCGGCGTCGCGTCCCGGCTCTGGCAGGAACACCGCCTCCCCGTGGTCGGCGTGCCGAAGACGATCGACAACGACCTCTCGGCGACCGACTACACCTTCGGCTTCGACACCGCCGTCGCGATCGCGACCGAGGCGATCGACCGCCTCCATACGACCGCCGAATCGCACAACCGCGTGATGGTCGTGGAGGTGATGGGGCGGCACACGGGCTGGATCGCCGTCATGAGCGGGATCGCCGGCGGCGCCGACGCCGTGCTCATCCCGGAGCAGCCGATCACCGTCGAGAAGGCGTGCGAGGAGCTTCGCCGCCGCCACGAGCGCGGGAAGGACTTCTCGATCGTCGTCGTGAGCGAGGGCTACGAGCTCACGTACGAGTCCGGGGAACGGCGGCAGGTGGCCCAGGCGGCCGCCGCGAGCGACGAGTTCGGCCACGTCCGCCTCGGGGGCGTGGGCGATGCGCTCGCGCGCGAGATCGAGGAGCGGACGGGCTACGAGACGCGCGTGACGGTGCTCGGCCACGTCCAGCGCGGCGGCTCGCCGACGCCCCGGGACCGCGTGCTGGCGACCCGCTACGGGCTGAAGGCGGCCGATCTCGTGCACGGAGAGCGGTGGGGCGTGATGGCGGCCCTGCAGGGCGACGCCATCGTCGAGGTACCCCTCGCCGAGGCCGTCGCGCAGCTGAAGACGGTGCCCCGCGAGTTCTACGAGACCGCGACCGCATTCTTCGGCTGACCCGCGACGATCCCGGCTCATCCGGCGCGCCACCCGTGCGGCTCACGGAGGTAGGCTGAAACCGGAGGGAGGCCCGCGGCGGCCCCGCGCGTGCTACTGGAAGAGGAGGAGCAGCGCGTCCGTGGGCGCGTAGTCGTCCGTGAGCGTCGGCACGTCGTCCGTCGGGATGGGCCGGTCGTGCCGGTCGAGGATCGGCTTGTCGAGCGCCGGAGCGCCGGGATGCTCGGCGCGGATCCCGCGCCAGCGCTCCAGCAGGAACGTCCGCTGCGGAGCGGCGCCCTCCGTGGCGACGAGGATGAGGTTGCGGAAGGTGGCGTCGCCTCCGTCGCCCGGGAGCACGGTCGGATGCACGAGGACCGTCGGGAATGCGGTGCGGTACGTCCGGTAGATGGAGCGGAAGAGACGCGATCCGGGCCCCTCGATGGAGCCGATCGCGTTCGTGACGATGACGCCGCCGGGCGCGAGCCGCGAGCGCGCGAGCTCGAGGAACTCCTGCGTGACGAGGTGGAAGGGGACGGCGTCCGCGAAGAAGGCGTCGATCGCGATGACGTCCCACTGCCGCTCACCGCGCGCCAGGAACTGGCGGCCGTCGACGACGTCGATCCGCAGGCGCGGGTCGTCCTCCGGCACGCCGAAGTAGCGGTGCGCGACCTCGACCACGACCGGGTCGATCTCGACGACCTG